>CAZVSL010000665.1:0-3355 GCA_964629935.1 uncultured Calditrichaceae bacterium
AGGCGGCGCCGACTTTGACCTATCATTACAGGACTGAGCTGCCCGTTGCCAGTATCACGTTCCTGCATCCCGGCCCGGAACAGAATACGCAAGCGACAGCCGAGCAATTGCAGGTGTATGGCAATGGTCAGCCTCTTGCCAGCACTTCTGCGGTGGCAGTGAAAGTAACGCGCGCGGATTCAAGCGATTACATACTCATCGCACCAGGCGTAACAGGCGAAAAGCAGTTTGCGGGATTTGAAACCAGCGCCCGACTGCAGATTATGCGGCGGGCCACGGACGGTTCGGAGAGGGTGCTGGGACAACGCGGCGAAATGGAGTAGTGAGGTTAGTCTGTCAGCATAAAGTTTAACGAAATGATTCTTTCCACTGTGTGAAATAGCACAGTGTGTGAAATAGCACAGACAGACCCGCCCCATTTGTTCCGATGCTGACGATGAGTTTTTGGAACTTACCGCAGCGTCAATCGTGGGTCAATCTGATATTATTGCTAGATTTCTTAAAACTCGCGAAGGAGGCAAGACAATGCAGTGTCCGGTTCATTCCGCATCCTGAGCCTGGCGAAGGGTACAGTCACGCAGGGTAAGAACAAAAGCAAGCGGCGCCTTGGCTCAACCACAATCCACCCTATGTCTCACCGTGCAAAACCGCCTGAACAGGGCTGAAACATTGCGCTCAGATTCCACCAACTTGCGCGGTGTTGATCCTCATTTTGGTTTTAACAAAAAGCGATGGTGTGTGGATATGGAGGATTGAAGAGATTGAAACAAGGGCCGAGATTTGTCTCGACCCTTGTTCAACGGTTTGAAGGAGATATCAGAGATAAGAAAGTACCGGCTTACTTCGTGAGGATCATCTTTTTGCTTTGTGCAAAGCCGTTAACTTCCATCCTGTAGATATAAACACCCGATGCCAGATTAGAACCGTTAAAATCTACGCTGTAACGTCCTGTCGCCAGAGGTTTATTCACCAGATTTGCCACTTCCTGGCCGAGCATGTTGTAAACTTTCAGTTTGACAAATCCGCTCTCGCGAACGTCGAATTCGATTTTGGTAGTCGGATTGAAGGGATTGGGATAGTTCTGGCTCAATACATAATTTTGAGGCAGTTGGCCGTCAGGTATTTCTTCCACAGTAAGTGGAAAACCAGTATCCCACCAAATGCCTCCGGGGCCGTAATAGCGTAGCAAGGTGTCTGCCAATGCCAGGTCAGTCATCTCTGTCCAATTGGTCAGTACATCTGCTGAGAAATCGACGCCAAAGGTTAACCCTTCCTGCATGTGGCAACTAACGGCGCATGCGTTCGGCGTACCGCCTTCGGGAGCGAAAAACTTGGTTTGCTCCGGCGACATGACCCAGAATGTGTGTGCGCTGATGTCATAATTGATGGCGCTCTTTTGAACCTTCGGCATGTGACAGCTCGAGCAACGACTGACTCCGAGTTCGCCGGTGGGGTCATAAGAGTGGTTGCTATGCGCGCTAACCTCTGCAGCGATTATATCCAGATTGGCGCCGGTCGGGTCCTGAACCATTTCAAGGGTGATGTTCTCGAAAGGTTCAAATGTTGCATGGCAGGCCAGGCAGAGCGTGTTGTCGTCGTTAGAGGTAGCTATGGTGGTTTCGTCCACTTCCAGAGATTCCCGAACCTGATGATCGTTAGCCGTTCTCTTATGGGGAGTATGGCATGTGAAGCAAGTCAGGTCTACAAAGGGTCGGCTCGGGTCAAACATGCCGTGCGCGCTCTTGGTAAAGTCGATCATCTGCTGGTGGTGCGACTTCGAAGTGTTGCCATAAGGCAGGGCATCGGGCCAGAAACTACCGACATTGTTGGTCGGATTTACAAAGACATAGAAGTCTAGCAGATCTTCTCCCGGACGATAAGGTCCCACGTCTTCCTTGAATGGATAAAGCAATGGGCTGGTAGAAGAACCCAGCGTGACGGGACTGCTGCCGCGCACATGGCATTGTCCGCAAGCTTCCAACTGGCGCTGTAGAGATTCAAGATCAGCAGGGTTTACTCCCAGTCCGCTCAGGCCGAAATTTGTATGCGACGGCGGGCCGCCCGGGCCGTGACAGGTTTCGCAGCCGATGTTCCACTCAACCGGGTTGCCAGTCCATTCGCCCGTGGTTTCATCAAATTGCGGATCGACACCCGTGCCGTGACAACCAATGCACTTGCGATCCTCAGACTGGCTCTTGTCGATATCCTGTTCCAGGGTCGCCGGGTTGATGTAAAGCGGCTCATTCAAATTGAAGTCATACCAGTTTTGCGGGTTGTATGGCACCCACTCCTCTGTTATCTCATTGTATTGAATGGGCAAAATGTAGTAGCTCTTTCCAATTTTGGTATGGAACCGTTGTTTCCACTCACCGGTGCCGCCGTGTGCCCGATGCACCGTGTAGGTTATGGGACCAACGGTGACGGTGTAACCGCTGGTTGTGTCATCCGGAGCTGTGCCCACTGAGGGATCATAGCCTAAAATGGGCGCGTTGGTGCCAAACTGGGCAAACCCGGGAGTCGTTCCCAAATCCAATCCGGCTTTGAAATCTGCATCGGGTACCACGCCGGTTGCCTGACCCGTAGCTGGCACATCCGGGTCACGATAGATTTGGGCATGCCGGGTTTCGAGCCAGTCTTCCCAGGGATTGCTGCCGGGCAAAACATTGGATTCATCGCCATGGCAATCGTTACATCTCTCGGTGCCGGCGTAAGGTGACTGAGCATAGAGGCCAGCTACCGTTGCCAACATGACAAGAGCCGTGAGAATGGACAGCGAGCCGAGTTTGTAGCAAAGGGATTTCATGTACTCCTCCTTTCGTAGAGGTGAGGTTTAAAAACACATGATATAAAAAGTAGACTATTGCAAAACAAATACCAGTTAATTTTATGTAATTGTTTCAAGAACTAATAATGTGCTTAATATATTGATAATAAAAAATTAAGCTCTAAAGGCAATCCTTCAAAGTGGAGCAGATAGATTTGCGACGCCTTAGCCAACCGGGAAGTGCACGTCTCACTGGTCTTTCGTAACCAATATGTTGTAACTAATTATTTTGGCTATAAATAGCTGGCCAGATATGGCGAATACAGCACCGGGACAAGTCTGTCGCACCAGATCTCAAACTCTCTCTAGCGCTTTGTGATAACCCATCATAAACTATCCAGAAAGAATCCCAGAACTGCTCCCCCAACAATAATCCAGGCTGAGTTGATTTTCTTGAAACGAAAGGCGACCACAATGCTTGCTGCAGCGATGAGTGCCGCTTTCCAATCAGTGATGACTACGGCGCCCAGTTCGAGGGTTACAGCTACCATCAAACCTAAAGCGCTGACATTGACGGCATCAAGAAAAGCC
>CAZVSL010000666.1:0-3340 GCA_964629935.1 uncultured Calditrichaceae bacterium
GCAACATAGAAAATATTCAATTTATTCTTCATTACGCTTGCTGGTTAATTCGAGGTATCCACATTTCGCAAGTGCTCTGCTGCCAGTTCCGGCGGTGTAGGATTGATGTAGAACCCTGACCCCCATTCAAACCCGGCGATCTTTGTCAATTTGGGAATGATCTCGATATGCCAGTGATATTCCGGCAGCATCGGCTCCTGTACGGGTGAAGAATGGACGATAAAATTGAAAGGAGGAAATCCTAAAGTAGCATTAACACGCCAAAGAGCATCTTTCAACGTCTTGGCCAACTCGCCATACATAAAATCAGGCATCTGCTCAAAATGCGAATAATGCTTCAGGGGCAAAATCCAGGTTTCAAACGGGAAACGCGGCGCAAATGGTTCAATCGTCAGGAAATGCTCGCTCTCATGCACGATCCGGAGGTTTGTATTGATCTCCTGCTGTACAATGTCACAATAAATACATCGCTCTTTGTGGCGATAAAAATCTCTACTCCCCTGTAATTCCTCACTCACGCGCTTCGGTATGATCGGTGTTGCAATGAGCTGCGAGTGAGAATGCTCCAGAGAAGCGCCGGCGGCCACACCCTGATTCTTGAAGACCAGGATGTACTTGAAACGCATATCTTTTTTTAAATCCAGGACGCGGTCACGATAGATCAGCATCACGTCCCGCATATGACTATCAGGTAATTCTGACAAATCAGTGGCATGGTTGGGCGTCTCGATGATCACTTCATGAGCGCCGATGCCGTTCATCATATCATAATTGCCATATCCCTTCGGTTCAAGCTCGCCTTCAATCTGCAGAGCAGGAAACTTGTTGGGAACAACTCGAATCTGCCAACCCGGCACATCCCTTTGTGCAGTAATCGGTCGAATGGCAACAATCTCGGGTGGTGTCTTTTCTTCGTTTCCGGGACAAAAGGGACAGAAGCCGCCACCCTTCAGCATTGGTTCGTTGCCCCAATCAGACGGCCGCTTGCCGCGTTGCGTTGAAATGATAACCCACCGGCCGACTATGGGATCTTTCCTGAGTTCGGACATTAGTGCAGAACCTTATAATCAAGTAATGTAGAGATATTCGGGCAAAAAGTCAATGCGTGAATACAAAGAAAAAGGGTGGGTATGCGGACCCACCCTCGACGACTGCAAAACTCAACCTAAAGTTGAGCGATATATCTTTGAGCAAGGGACTTGTATTCGCTGTCCGGGTAGATAGAAATGAGCTGGCTGAAGGCAGCCCGTGCCTGCTCGTTATCGCCCAGTTTCAGATAGCATTGACCAAGCATAATCTGAGCGTCATCATTTTTGTTGGAATTCGGATATGAAAATACTTTCTCGAACTCAGCAATAGCTTGATTGTAGTTGCCCAGAGCAAAATAGCATTCACCGATCCAGTATTGGCAGTTGTCCGACAGGGAATTATTGGCATCGCTGAGGATCAACTCGTTGAAGCTGCTTAAGGCACTCTGATAATTCCTGGCTCTAAACTGACTCAAAGCCTGTTGATATTTGGCCCGGAACTCAGGAGAGGGTTCCCCGCCAACACCAGGCCGCACACTTCTGGAGCGCTTGGCCAGAGATTCCAATTGATCAATTCTTTGCTCCTTTTGGGCGATTCGCGACCTGAGTTCAGAGATTTGCTGATCCTTTTCCAGCAAATCCTCGCGCAGCATTTGCAGGTCTTCTTCCATCTCCTGCATTGCCTCGCCCTGTTTTGCGCTCGCTTCAACTGGCTCTGGTTGCTCTTCGGCCGGGGTAATGCCGAGCAAGCGCAACACTTCGTCTTCATCAGACGCCCCCTCGGCGGCGCTTGCATCCTCTTCCCCCAGGAGTTCATCCATATCAACAGAATCATCATCGTAACCGGGACCCTGCCTAGAGGAACCGCAAGCAACCAACAACCACAGGCAGAACACCAAACTCATGAGTAAAGCGCCCTGGTAAATTACCTTCTTTCCATGCATTATGCTTACCTCCAAAAAATAATTCCTTGCAAGAGCTTGAGACTAATCCTGTTTTCTCAAAATGAGGTAAGAAGCTGTACCGATGGCTGCAGCCCCGACAGTTCCTCCTACAATTCTCCAAGGCGTTCCACTTGGAGAGACATCCACGCTAATTGGCTTATTCGGTAGCCCGGAATAACCAACACCGCTGAGTGTTTCATCAACGGCAACAACACAATACTGCAATCCTTCCGTCGATATTGCGAAACCAGGAATTTCTCCCTGGTAGAGGTTTGGCTCCTGCTCATCCAACCTGACAACATTCCATTTGCGCGTTCCTGTCGGCCTGTAAAGTGTTGCAACCACTTTTAATGATTTGTCAGAGTATACATGCGCTTTGACCGGCACATCTTTTCCTGATTCCACCGTACGGATAAGGTGGTGAATGACAATCGGCGCTGTAGAGCCATTGACGCCCGATATCGGTCCGTCGACAGAACTTATTGCCAAACGATTCGGGTTCTTTTCCGGAATGCCATCATGGTCGAGATAGCCATCGTGATCTTCGGCAATTTCCGGCATCAGGTCAAGTTCGTCGGGAATGTAGTCATTATCACTATCGTTGCCGCGGCCGCCAAAATAAAATGTGAAGCCGGCATGCGCATCGAGCACCTGGTCATCTTCATCGCCCTGATTCAGGACATCGAAATTATCTGTAAGTGAGAGTCGAAACGTGGCGCCAACGTTGAGGGCAAACATGCGGGAAAGGCGAAACTCCAGTCCGCCCCCGGTCTTGAGGAAAGAGTCTAGAGTGAAATCATTCGAAAACGAGGCGCTTTCAGCTTTCCAGAATACGCCGCCGCCGCCAGCGAAGATGTATGGATTCACCTTCTTGAACGGCAGAAAGTTAAAAATAGCGCCAATTTCAAAAGGGACCAGCGTTGTTTCAAGATCGTTAAAGGTGGGGTTAGGATGGTTGTCGGTCGTCAATCTCGAAAAACCCAACACCCCGTCAATAGCCAGATACGGAATCGGAAGATAGCGCAAATGGCCCGACACCATGGGGCCAAGCTTCGGATCAGCCAGATCACCTTCCAGCCTGCCCACCCCGGCATTCAGGCCGATGCCAAACTGCTTATCTCCCCCAAGAACATGTGAGCTCATAATAGCCAAAAGCCCGATGCAAAGAAGCAGGGAGCATCCCTTTTTGGGGTTCATGAATACCTCACTTAATACAAATAGAAATATTAATTTAAAATTTATCAAAGAAACGCCAAAAAGTCAAGCCAATTCTAAAACTATGCCCTTGATTTGTCTAATGATATGAGCAAAAAGTGCAGATTTCAATCAGCTAGCTTAGCCTGTATTATTCATATTATTCATAACCCC
>CAZVSL010000667.1:0-3333 GCA_964629935.1 uncultured Calditrichaceae bacterium
CCTGGCGTACGATGAGATTGGTAGATGCACCTTGAATGCGCACAGTGGCGCCGGGTGCGATAGTGAGTGTGTTGCCGGGTTGTATGTCCAGAGTTTCAGTGAGCATAACCTCGCCGGAGAGGGTACCGCCGTAGTTTTCTAAGGTGTATTTGAGGGCGGCGTAGGCGTTGATGCGGCCCGCGCCGACTTTGATATTTGGATGGCCTATATCATCTGCACTATCGATGATAATCTGTCTGATCTCGTTTATGCTAAGATCTTCATTTATCGAGAGGATTAGACCCACTAAAGCTGAAACTAAAGGTGCTGAAAGAGACGTGCCATTAGGAGAGGCCCAACTGCCTGAGTCGTCTGTAGTCCTTATTTGTAGGCCTGGAGCAGCAACGTCAATAAAAATGCCAAAGTTGTAATCAGCAATTGGATCATCATTCATGTCCGTGGCAGTAACGGCGATGACTCCAGAGTGGGTAGCCGGCAATACGGCCTGAGCCACGTCATCAAGGCATTCGTTACAATCGGGCGTCCCCGATTGAACCCATTGAAATATATTATTGCCAGATGCCGCCACCATTTTGACCCCTCTATTTGCAGCATCGTCTAAAGCAAATTTTACATCGGGTACCTGGCCTAATTGAACAGCCTTTCGCACTATGCAACCACCACAAGGATTCTCGAATTCATCACTCATTAGAACGAAACTAAAGTTGATGATTTTACAGTTTTCGTCAAGTGCATCATTAATGGCAGCTGCTAAACCAACATTTATTGTGTTCGGGTCAAATGAGTCAGTGAATCGATAAGGCCGCATGCGAATATTCCAGCCCAGGCTTGCAACCCCATCACCGTCATCAGTGGCAGCTCCAACCACACCAGCCACCCAGGTTGCATGCTCGCCAGGGTTGCCAGTATGTCCGCCGGGAGCGAACTTGCTGTCGCCTGATTCGGTCTCGAAGTCCTGGTGTTCGAAGAGAGGAATTCCTGTTTCTTCAAATTCATTCCTGGCAGCTTCTATAACCGCGACAACGACTTCCGATGATCCCTTCGTGAAATCCCATGCTTTTTCTGCCTCAATTTTATCGAGATGCCACTGCACGTTTAAATCCGGATCATTCGGTTCAACCGTGCGGACAGCCCTGACCGGTCCACGCGCATACTCAACTTCCGGACGGGAACGCAGGGCCGTTAAGATGCCTTCGATAGGCACTTTCTGCGGAAAGATAATGCGAAAAAACTGCGACCATTCGTGGGTCTGGACAAGCTCCCCAGTTTTGACATTTCTACGCCAGACATCACCCCACACCGCATCAGGAATTTCCTTTTGGAAGACCATCGTTCCGAAGCTTGCTTCAAGTGAGTGAAGCGCATTCTTCAGACCGTCAAAAGCCACATCCATTTCATCGATGTTGGTAAATCTTTGCCCGCGTGGCAGATCAAAGACTTTCTCCTTAAAGTTGACCATAACATACCGCGCCTTGCGTTCTGTTTGAGACAGTAGCAGGGACGATGACAACAAGAATATCAGAACAAAAGCCATGACCATGCTTTTGAGATAGGATAACGTCTTTTCTTCCTGCGTGAGCATTTGTACACCTCCTCTCGTTAATTGTGTATGATTTTGAGTGCTTCGAATTGAAGACTCAAATGATGTGGCGCCTCCGAACCTATTTTAGCAGCAAAATCTTCCCGGTTTCGGTTCTGTTTTGATGCTCTCCAAAAGCTCGGTAGACAACCCGATAGTAGTAAACACCGGACGCCAACCGATCCGCCGAAATCGGAACCACGTGCCGACCTGTCGGTAAATCGTCGTCCAATGCAAGCAAGACCGACTGACCACGTGTATTGAACAGCTCGACATGTACCCGACCCGGCGCCGGCAATTGGAACTCTATTTTGGTTGTGCGATTGAACGGATTCGGATAGTTACTCAGCAGCATAGAGGTCAACTCACGTTCAGCATCGTTGTTGGGGGAAGATGGGAGTGCCTCCACAGATACGACTTCGTCCAGGCGACCGCGTAGTATGACGCCATGCTGTCCCACAACAAAGGTAACCCTTTGTTCTGTGACGAAAATATCACGGAGCCATTCGGTGGTAGTGCTTCTCTGCGTGTGCCATGATTCTCCGCGATTGTTTGTCCATAGTATCGTGCCGTTTTGACCAACTGCGATACCGGTTGTTTCATCGACAAAGTCAACGCCGAGCAGGGTGTTCTCGGTATTGCTTTCTAACTGCTCCCATGTTTTTCCGGCATCACGCGTGCGCATGATAAATGCCGGGATGTGTAGATTTGAACTGCCTCTGCCGACGATAAACCCGGTTGTGTCGTTAACGAACTCAATATCGTTTAGTCTTTCATTTGTGCCTGACTCTATCACTGCCCAGGATTGGCCTGTGTCCTCAGTGTGCAATATCATACCGGAAGTTCCAACGATGACGCCATCTTTCGGACTTGCGAAATCAATCGCTTCAAGCCATTCATCTCCGGCGTTGCTCATCTGGTCAGACCATGTGGTTCCACCGTCTGTACTGCGCAGAATGATCCCCTGGAAGCCTATGGCGAAACCCGTGTCAGGATCGACAAAGAACACATCATTCAAGATAGTGCCGGACCGGTTTACTTGTAACTGCCACCTTGACCCGCCATCGACTGTGCGAAAAATCTTGCCCATCGAACCAACAGCGATGCCAGTGTCCTGGCTAACGAAAAACACTGAGTTCAGTCCAACATCATCGATTTCACGAACAAGCCACGACTCGCCTGCATCTTCAGTGACCAGCATATCACCACTTGTAGAGGTGGCTAAGCCTTTTGTTGGTGAGGTGAAAACAATTTTCGTCAAAGTCTCTCTGAAGCCGCTGCTATGGTTCACCCAGTTAGTTTTGTCACGCGTGCTCAGAATCGTACCTGCTACACCAACGACAAAGCCGACACCATCTTGAAAGTCGATAGCACTGAGATTTGCTTTCGTCCCGGTCTCTTGTTCAAGCCAGGTGTTGCCTCCATCAGTTGTACGGAACACACCACCGTTATCATTTATAACGAACCCCTCCACGGCATTTAGAAATGTAATATCATTAAGCCAGGAATCCTGCGACGCTTCAAGTTGATTGAACATCCAATCTTTTCCGCCATTCTCCGTAGTAAAAATCAGACCAAAGCTACCAACGGCTATCGCTTTGTTTTCATCATGGATAAATACGCCATTTAGGGGAACATGGTGGCCGCTTTCCTGCTCTGTCCAAGTTTGTCCGCCATCCTCCGTTCTCAAAATAACTGCATTATCTCCAGTAGCAATTCCCAACGTATCGTTCAAAAAGTGCAATGCCAGCAGC
>CAZVSL010000668.1:0-3333 GCA_964629935.1 uncultured Calditrichaceae bacterium
CGCCGCCACGCTCCACGCTTTTGTTTATGACGCGCGCCAAATCATCCTGCGGAAAGCGGGAGTCGCTGTGCAAACGGGCGCCATAGGTTGATTCCAGCACCAGATAATCGACATTAAACACCTGCACCGGATCGCGTAGAATCGGTCGCTCGGGTCTTCCCAAATCGCCGCTGAACAGCAGTTTGCGCGAATCCGCACCGTTGCGGGTTTTGATCTCCACAAAGCTGGAGCCGAGAATATGGCCCGCATCCTTGAATTTGATGCGCAAGTCGTCGTGCAGATAGAAATTCTCGCCATAGTTGAGCGGCTCGAACAATTCCATCACGCGCTCAGCATCTTTAACGCGGTACAGCGGCTTCGCTGGTTTGTGCTTTGAAAATCCCTTCTTGTTGGCCCAGGCCGCGTCTTCCATTTGCAGATGCGCGCTGTCTTTCAGCAGAATGTCGCAAAGCTCGCGCGTGGCATAGGTGCAATGGACTTTGCCGGAAAAGCCGTCACGAAACAGCCGAGGCAGATAACCGGTATGGTCTATGTGTGCGTGTGTCAGCAATACGCGGTCAATCTCCCCGGGCGGAATGGGAAAGGCGTCCCAATTCTTTAGACGGTTCTCTTTTCTGCCCTGGAATAGACCACAATCGATAAGCAGCTTGCGATCGTTGAGCTCGAGCAAAAATCGAGAGCCGGTGACCAGGCCGGTAGCGCCGAGGAAGGAGAGAGTAGACATTGATTCGGTTTCCTTACGTGTAGAGTTTACTGTTGATATAACGATGATAGCGACATTTTTTCTCAAAGACAAGCGCTGATCTTTCTGTTGCATTTTTGCCGGCCGGTGCTTATTGTTCGGTTTCACATCTGTTCTGAAACTCATTGTTCCAAGGAATATCATAAAGGCTCGACTATGCGATACTACAGAATTGTTTTGCCGCTGTTGTTCAGTGCTTTGTGCTCATCATTGCCGGTTCTGGCCGGCGGCAAGGCCCGGGTTGCCGTTGTTGAATTTAAAGCCAAAGTGCCGAAAGCGCACAGGCAGTTAGGTACCGCCATGACCGATCTGCTCATCGATGAGTTGGTAAAAACAGGCTTGTACTCTGTGTTGGAGCGCACGGCGTTGGACAAAGTGAAACAGGAGCAGAAGCTGACCATCAGCGATGAAGTCGACGCCGCCACTGGCGCTCAGTTCGGCAAACTGGTGGGCGCGGAATTCTTGATTGTGGGTGCAGTTACAAAATTTGAAGAGAAGGAGAAGAAAGGCCTGGGTGGCATTTTTGGCAAGAAGCTCGCCGGCGGCGTTGCCCAGAGTACGGCTGAGCTTGCCATCACGGTGCGAATCATCAATTCCACCAGCGGTGAGATTCTGGCATCGGAGAAAGTCAGCCAGAAGGAAACTGCGATTGGCGTGGCCGGCGTCACCTCCATTGGCGGCATTCCACTCGGCGGCGCACTTTTCAAGAGCAAGGCCATGCAAACGGCTCTGGAGAAAGCCATTGCCGATTGTGTTCTCATCATTACCACCAAACTGCCCACGCCTGATCCGTATGCCATCGACACCGCGCTGATAGAAGTCGAAGTAAAAGGTGTAAACTTCAAGCAGCTCAAGACCTTCAGTGAGACCTTTGAAGCGCTTGACAGAGTCGCCAACGTTGATCGCAGTTTCAGCAACAACGTTGCGCTTTTTAAAGTCAGCTATGCCGGCAGCTCAGATGAGCTGGTTGAGGCGATTGACGGCAACCGGCCCGAGGGGATGAAGTTCGAGATCACGGGCTTTTCGGATAAGAAGGTGGAGCTGGTGGTAAAGTAGGCAGCCTTGCTCAGGTCGTTATCAGGTAATCTACAAGGATGTCGTTCGGTATCTTGACGGTGAAGTCGAGCTGCTCCCAACTGCTCAGGTTGATCAATTCCTCGTCCGCGTTTAAGGCCGTGGCGAGGATATGTCGGGATTGTCTTTTCTCTATGTTGAGGAAGCTGGATGCTTTTAGCAGCGCTCTTGCGATTCCCCTGATGGTTCTGGGGTGCTGTAGAATTTGCTCAGATACAACAATTGCGATTTTTAACGGCTTCAAGCCCAAGCCGATGTAGGACGTCAAAGGGATATCGATGTGGCCTTGTTTGGCGTTCCAGAGTTGTTTTTTCAACTCCGCCATGAAAGGGTCTACGCCAACGAAAAGATCGATCCTTTCATTGATCAAATCGTAAGCGATGACATTCGTGTCCAGGGTTTTATAGAATTCGAACTTATCCGCGCCTTCCTCGAAATAGTTACTCAGCTTGTTGATAAGCAGATGGGCAGAGTACCCGCCTCGCAAAACTCCGATTTTGTATTGCTGAAAATCTCGTGGACCATGAATTTCCAGTTGTCTGGTGGCGATAGCTGAGATGCTATCGGAAGGAATCAACAGCGTGGCAAAACGTTTCAGGCCGGGCTTGTCAATGGTCTTGTACACATCCTCATAAGCAACGGCGGCATCAGCTCTGCCTTCGAGCAATTCCCAAAAAGTACTCTCGCTGCTAAAAAATGATTTGGTTTCGACCTGCAACCGCTCTTCTTCAAAAAAACTCTTTCTTGTTTTTTGTGTTTTGCCTGAGGAAGTTTCCTTGCTCATGGCTATCATGATGAGCGCGGTCGAAAGGTCGTTCAGATGTGTTAGCCGAACGACATTCGGTTGAATTTTTTGGCGGATTATTTCGAGCTCTTTCTCCAGATCCCGTCTTATGTCTTCATTGCTCTCTTCCCAGCGTAACAGTGTTGAAGGTGCAACGCGCAGATATTGGGCGAGTTCGCGCAATGAGAGGTCAAGAACCTCGTTACGCCACTTTTTGATTTCGCTTCCAGTCATTTTCATTTCTCTCTTGTAAAAAAAGAATTCTAACAAACAAGCTTGAAAAAAGCAAGATAATTTAAACAAAACTGAAGTTCAATACCTGGATAAAGTGCAGAACAAAAAAAATGTTTCGAATTTTATAAAAAAAGGGAACATATTTTTTGCTTGCGTAATTAATATTGTTTTTTATATTGGGGTTAGATATTGTGACCACTTCTAAAGACCACATCTGAGAGAAAGTTCTTCTATTGCCATCGGTCGTTTTTTAATAGTCAGCGCGTCCCTGCCAGTTATCGTGATCGATTAGGACAGGAAGGAGAACCAAAATGGACGAGCTTAGAAAGATCGTTTGCCTGGCTCTTATACGCTCTCCCGAAGATAGACCCGCTTATCTCGATGTCGCTTGCAAAAATGATCCGGCCCTGCGGGCGGAAGCGCAGGCCTGGGTGCACGCGCTTAAACGGAGCCAGCCGCCGGACACTGACTGCGACTCACAATCCCTCTTGCAGCATTG
>CAZVSL010000669.1:0-950 GCA_964629935.1 uncultured Calditrichaceae bacterium
GTCAGACAGACCGACTGCATCCAGGGCTTGCTCTGCCGGATGCTTGCTCTCACTCTACGCAGCTTCGTCGCCAGTTGCGAGACAGAGTAAGCGATTGTTGTACCATCCGGGGACCAGGCTGGACTGGATTTTCGGCGTCCATCTGTAGTCAGCAACCGGGCAGGCTCAAAAACGATGGATTGCTCAGACCGTTCCTGAATGTCAATTTCGCAGGCGCAGAGCAAGACACACACAGGTAGAGTAACAAGGCATAGTCTCTTTTTTCTTCTATCTGTCGATATCATTGAGCATACCCATTTTCCGATCCCCCAAGAATCAGCTCCAGAGTGAGTATCTTCCTCTGGATATATTCTGGCTGTGAGTGGATTGTTTGAGTGACGATGAAATGGCCGTTAATTTATCGCAACAAGGACATAATTGCAAGTTTTTTTTTACTTACATCGTTGCTTGCTTTTGAGTTGTTCGATTTTATCTTAGTTGTCACTGTATAGGACGTTGTGAACGTCCTCGCACGTCTCAGCTCTGGCTTCACATCTGTGGGTGGATTTGGGGAGCGTTCTCTTCCAAACAAATAACAAATCAGGCATAATTCTAAAACTTCCAGGCTTCCAAGCGTAACGCCATTGCGGCACTTGGTTTGTAACGATTTGATGGAGGGCTTGGTGCTTCTTGAGTGGCTTCTTTGTTTATCGAAGCCGTTTAATTCTGGGTTCGAGAGCTGCATGCGTCGTTTCGCAGTAACTCAGAGTTAGATTATTGTAAAAACACTAAACAAAATATCAGAGAGACGGAGGTTGTTTAAGACGACTGAACGTTCAGTCCCACTTGCTACATGTGACTGATCCAAGACTGTGACTTTATTCAATTGATTGAGGGAGGTTAGTATGTTTCCCGGGACACAAACTTACATATTCCTAATGATTCTTCTGGCAAGTAATCTGATTGTTTGG
>CAZVSL010000669.1:960-3326 GCA_964629935.1 uncultured Calditrichaceae bacterium
CTTCGGATGTACTAGCCCAACGACGTAGCGGTGGGCAGCAGAAGCAAGCTTTGATTGATTTGGCGAAGCGCGTAAAGCAGTTGGAGCTTATTGCGCCGCCAAAATCGATGTATAGGGGACAGACTATTGATTATCACCCATGGAATTCAACTATAGGGAAGTTTATAAAGAATGGTCTACGCCAAAATGGCGAGTACTTCATAGCGAGTGAGAATGCAATCAGATTCTATGATGCTGGACATCAATTGGTGTCCGAAAAGGTGTTCTTCACTGCTCCTACCGATGGCAAAATCTTGACGTCTCCTGATGGTAGTTATATTCTGAGTGGTGACAGGAAAGTGGGGATCTTCACATTGCAAGATGCAGATGGTAAGACTTACTGGACTCGTGAGATTCCGAGGATAATGTTGTCAAAGCGTGCTCAGGGTAATCAGCCCTTCCTCACAAGAAATGGTGAGCTTATTGATCCAATGGTTTACTGTGCGACACAGATCGATGGTTCTTTCTGCCGTACTGCAATAAATATCTACGATATTAGAGGGAACAAACAAGAATGGAGAGTTCTCGACCCTTATGATTATCGCGGTGGTCATTTCGTAGTCTCCACCGAAGGAGCCTATTTGGCTGTTGATTGCGCCTTTAACAAAATGCGAAGAATAGGAAAGAAGTATTATGACAAGAAAAAAATTGGAAGCTTGGTAGCACTTTATGACTTGAGAAATCGCAGTGAGATTTGGGTTAAGAAGTTCAATATGAGACATAGTAAGCAACTCTATGTTACACCAAACGCAGAATACGTTGTTGCTTGCAAGGGAGATTTTGCTACGCCTGATAGTGATCATGATTCTTATATGGAAGCCTGCTACATAATAGGCCATGACGGCCAGCTTATTCGTCAATTGTCATGGGAAGACTTAAGTGAGTTGCGCCTTCAATCCATATCTCGATCAGGAAACTCAGTTATCCTGGAAGCCCATAGCAATGATAAAACAAGAACACAGCTCATGCACGTCTCTGTCCCGCTTGGAGAAGTATCCTGGAAGCATGAATTCGCGGGCTATCGGTTATTTTGGTCGGGTTCTATGACCGACGATGGTAGCCGTACAGCCATAATGGTTTCTAACGCTTCAGGAAGCGGCGCGACGTTGACCTTGATCGAAAAGAACGGGAGTATTGTTACGTCTTTGATAAATGAAAACTTAAAGTATTGTCAACTATCAAATGATGGTAGCTGGCTATGGCTTATTGATAGACAAGGTCAGGTAGCCTTCTATCGAGTTGTAGAATAACAAAATTGCTCAAGATGGAGAGGATAAACGATGATACGGACTAGTTGCTTACTACTTGTTTTTTTGTTCACTACTTGGAAAACAGGTATTGGTCAGAGTGAGAACAGTGTTCTCCAGTGGCCGCTCGATTCTCCCTTCTCAGTTCGAGGCCAATTCGGAGATAGTAGAGGTGACATCAAGTTCGCCGATGGCACCACGTTAGATGGTGTCGGGTTTCATTGGGAAATCGATATTCACAGACCTGTGCCTGACGAGGATGACTTGGGTGTGAAGGCTGTTATTGCCGGCACCAAGTTCCAGGAAATAGAATGTTCGTTCATGGATGGAACCCCTGACGCTGGGAACTGTCAGATCATAACTGACATTTTCATCTCAGGCGTAGGAACCATCGGGTATTGGTATGGTCATCTTTATCCTGAAACGCCAAACTTCCTTGACTGGAGGGATTTTCAGCCGGACGTCGATATTGATCAGTTTTCTGAGAACGGCACTTCGCTTTGTTATGGGCGTGGGATGAGGATGAAAATATTGCGCAAGAAGGCGACGACGTATTTGACCATTGTGCTTTTGCGATCAAGGAAAGCGGGGTTGTTCCAAGAGACCCTCTATACAAACCCTCCAATGATGAGTCGGGAGGACGACTCTACCTTCCATTTGGTAGCGATGAGTACTATGATGACACCCATTCTCCCGATATAAAGGATGTTGTAATCATTACCTACAAAGGGCCTGATAACGCGGCAAATACTTTCTACGAGAAAGAAAACCTTCTCACGAATAATGTTACGTTAGATATCGCAGTTTTAATTAGCGACGATGACCCTAATAACAATAATATTGACAACAAATCAGGTGTAAACTCTATTTCCTGGGGGGTAACCGAAGACGGATCTGAGCCACCCAATCCCTGGCTACCTTTCATAGACTTTAAGAACCCAGACAATATCCCGACACAAAATGGCTCGCAGGTTGAAGATGAATTCAGCGAGAACACTTTCCACACCAACATTCTCTTCGCTAGCACTGGACCAAATACCAAACTATTCTCAAGCGCCGGTAACTTGATCACCACGCTGC
>CAZVSL010000670.1:0-3312 GCA_964629935.1 uncultured Calditrichaceae bacterium
TTGTTCGATTGACGCAAACCGACTTTATCTTTGTACCCAGACCGAAGTACTTATTCTTGAGTTGCCTCAATTTGAGCGAGTCGGCTACATTTCTCTTCCCTCTTTCAATGATGTTCACCATGTTTGTCCAAGTATAGGGGGGAATTTGCTAGTAGCTAATACAGGACTAGATATGGTTTTGGAAGTGAACATAAGAGGCCAGGTCTTAAGGGAGTGGAATACGATAGATAAGCCTGTTTGGGAGCACTTTCCCAAACACATTGATTACCGAAAAATTGCCAGCACAAAACCACATAGGGCTCATCCCAATTACATATTTCAAATTGATGAGAATGTCTGGGTAACTCGTTTTATACAAAGGGATGCTATTTGTTTGACAAGACCAGCTCATAGGATCAATATTGGAATCGAAGGTCCACATGATGGCGTGCTTTTTGACGACTACATCTATTTTACAACCGTAGACGGTCATATAGTGATAATTAGCAAGGACAATCTTGTGAAAGAAGAGGTCATAAACCTGAATGAAATTGACAATGATGGTTATCAGCCTTTGGGTTGGTGTCGAGGCCTAATGGTTCTTAATGAAAGCAAAGTTTGGATAGGTTTTTCGCGTCTCCGTGCTACAAAGTTCAGGGAAAATCTCAGTTGGGTTAAGCACGGATTCAAAAAGAGTGAGTTCTTCCGTACATTGCCCACTAGGATTGCTCTTTACGATATCATAAAAAGGACAAAAATCAAGGAGATTGAACTAGAAAGCTCTGGCCTGAACGCTGTATTTAGCATTGTTGCAGAACCCAGTATCTAAGTGTTCTACTCTCACAATCGGCTGCTTTGAGTATAGTGTGTTTAGCCGCCTTTTAAACCAATGCTTGAAATCTTCGTCACTCTTTGTAGAAGAAATAATCCAATTATCAAGTCAGTCGTCAGCAAGAGCGAGTTTTATTGCTTCCGATGATTTTATTGTGAGCTCTCGTCAAATTCTAACTAACTAATCAAATTTTTTCTTTTGCAGATTATTTTCAATTTTCAAAAAAATCTATACTCTCAAAGTTGGGAAGAAACCTGGGACGAAGTTCCTGTTGTTGCAGTTCAGAATAATTGTGATTCCGCATATATCGAAAACTTAATTCAGGCAAACTTGAAAACACTGAACCAGTTCTTCCCTGTTCTACTGAAAAGTTCTCGCAGAACAAATACTTTCTATTTTGTTAAGATAACAGAAGGTATAAGGTTTGACAGCTTGGTATCAAAGCGGCGAATTTGGCTGCTACCACAAGTGCTTGGTGTCTCGCGGAAGATTGGTGAAAAACTTGCTGCTTTCCACGCATCGCGAATGGTCATACCGCGTAACAGATATCACTTCGAAGATGAGTTTCAGGATCGACTCAATGTTGTGAAAGGGGAAGGGATTGTCCCTCTTGCCGCGTTGGATAGACTGGTTGCGTATAAACAGCACTTCGTGAGTAAATATCCGAGACTACTTGTTCATCATGATTTTACGCCTTGGAATATATTTGTCAAGAATAGAGATATTATATTTATTGACTTCTTTGATTCACGATCTGGATTTTTCTACGAGGATATTTCAAAATTTCTGGTCGCGACGGAAAATTTATCAGCGAATCCACTAATACAGTCAGTATTGAAGGCAGTTTGCGCTAATTTTCTAGCTGGGTATTCCAGTATTCGAGTCGTAAATCAAGTCGCATTGAAAAAGATGACTGCAATTTATTTGATGTTTCATATTTCGTACAGGATACTGGACGGTAAGACGCACACGCCAAACTTCCGTAACATAGTCAAACAACTTTTAAAACTTACTCCAAACATCTGAGTTCATGCCTTTACACGCGCCGATTCATTCAACCCACAAACAGGTTTATTCCGATACTCTGAGAGGCGAGTTGGTCTTGAATTTCATTCAGAGTCTTGTGCCAAATATTGAAAAAAAGACAGTCTTGGATCTAGGTTGTGGTTCAGGTATTATTTCGGTGCCCTTTTCACAGCGTACAACTACACTTGGCTTAGATTCCCAAATTGAAAACTTAAGATATGTGAAGAGCAGAAGTAATGAGCTGTATGATCTTCGCCTTGTTTGTGCGGACGTTAAGTCTCTGCCAATTAAGGCTCTTTCTTTTGATGTTGTCATTGTGAACGGTTTGCTGGAGTGGGTTGGGCAGGGTACTAATAGCCCACGACAGAGACAGCTGAATTTTCTTCAAGATGTCAGAATGCTCCTCAAGAACGGCGGTATTCTCTATATTGGTATTGAAAACAGACTCTTCTGGCGGTACCTAATCAGAGATCCTCATTCACATACTCTTCTTGTGAATTTGCTACCCAAGAAAATCGCTAGGACTTGTTCGCGACTTATTCTTGGTAGGGTTTTCGACGCATACATATATACAATTTGGGGTTACCGAAGGATGCTTTCAGAGAGTGGATTTTCTCTCTCCGCATATATCCCTCTGATTAACTATCAATTCCCATTCAGGATTGTCGAGTTTGATGACAAACGAATTCTTGAGGAGTCCCGTGAGCTTATTGCCAACATCGACAACTACTCTGAAGAATTTGTTGAACTTATCAAACCTCTCAGTACAAGGCTTAATTGTCTGAAGTATTCGATTCTTAAGAAACTTGGTGTTCTAAGATTTTGCATGCCGTCGTTTGTTCTTGTGGCCAAAAAGAATGCCGATGAATAGACATCAGTCTGCTTATGCGCTCTATCTCGAGGCTCTAGATTTGAAAAGTCAATCTCGCTGAGAGACTTAGATATGTGCCCATTCGCAGTTGCTTAGATTCTGCCAATTTGACCTTCCTTGGTTTGTCTCTTCGTCCATTTGCAACGCTACCGTCGTCAAACAATCTCACTCTATTATCATTTATAGAATTTCTATCTTGCTAATGCATGGACTTAACCTTCATAAGATGGCCGGGACAATCGAACAATTAGATGCCTCTTAAAATAATCAACGTCGTCGGCGCCCGCCCCAATTTCATGAAAATTGCACCCATCGTAAAGCAGATGCAGGCGTCTCCTGAAATCGAAGCCACCCTGGCGCACACGGGCCAGCACTACGACGAGAAGATATGGCAGGATTTGAGAAGGTGCTGCTGCAGCAGAAGCCGGATGTGGTGGTCGTGGTGGGCGATGTCAATTCCACCATCGCCTGCGGTCTGGTACAGAGCCCAGCGGCGAGCAGAATCTGCTCAGGGAAGGCATTGCCCGCGACAAAATCCACTTTGCCGGTAACGTCATGATCGACACACTCCTGCGCCATCGCGAGCGCGCCAAAAGCTCGGATA
>CAZVSL010000671.1:0-3309 GCA_964629935.1 uncultured Calditrichaceae bacterium
TTGTCTGCTAATCGCATCCCGCGGATATCTTTCTGTGACCAGACCGGTGAGTGCGATCTCCAGAACAGTATCTTGCTTGACAGTAGGTTTGTCGGGCAGAAAAAGACCGATTATGGTGACAAAGATGAAAGCCGTGAAAACAAAAAAGCCTAGAACCGCAAGTACGATAATCCATCTGTTTCTTTTCATTGGACGCTCCGGAACACAATATGAATAAAATCCGAGCTCTGAGGTTTGTAATGGGACCGACCTGCAAAGGCTGACAAAACGCAATAATCTGCGAATACATAGCAAACAATTTTCTTGCTTTTCATATATATGATCCTTACGATAATATGTATTTTATTGCGATGTATTTGGCTCACTTTTCATGTAAGGCGCATCGTTCCCGTCCTTCTTGACAATGAATATAGTATAATTCACCTTAGCTTGCAAGTGCTCACTTACCCGGGGTTTCTGCACCTCTATTCTACTAAAAACTAAAGAATTATCATAACACGAGCATTTTGTTTGTGCTATCATATAAATTAACTTTACCTCTTGAAAGGAGGACGTAATGATTAACAAAGCTATTGTCTTAGCCCTGATTTTTGTTGTTGCGGTGGTGGTTGCTCAGGAACAGAAGTGGTACACCGGTGAAGAAGACCACTCGGTGACGCGTGCAGAGGCGGCTGCCTTTACCCGCACGTTCCGGGAAGCGCATCCGGATGCGCCTGAAGCTTTCTACTTCGGCCGCAAGGCCTTCGAGTCTATTCTTGCTCAGCAAGGCGTTGTTGGCATCCGTATTTACAATGGCATTACCGAAGACGGCAAGCACAACCGGGTGATGGTCGGGGTTGATTCACAGGGCAATGATATTGTGGATGGTGTTTTGGCGGAGAGAGCACTTAGTTGCCCACCTTCATGCGGTCAGCAAAACGCATTTGAAATGATGTCAGACAAGTGACGTAGTAGATGAGCTACTTTCAAACAGTTCTGTTGGGTTGCACATTTGATTTGGTGCCACTTCTTGTTGGTCTTGTTGTGTGGCGGTCTTTAGACCGTCCATTGAAGACAATTTGTATCTTTTATTTCATTGTTTTGCTAATCAACGGCATCGTACTTTATTATTGTTATCATAAGCTTCCCAACGTGTGGGTATTGACCGTATTTATGCACATTGAATATGGCTTTTGGTGCTATGTTCTGGCACAATGGCTTACCCATCGTTTCTTGAAACGAGCTGTGCTTGTAAGCATTCCCTTCTTTACGATTGGCTGGAGTGTGTTTCACTTTTCGGGGGTCTCCGTGCACGACCTGTATTTCTATTTTGTGAGCGCGGAGAACCTGATGTTGGTTGCTCTCTCAACACTGGTTCTTTTTAAGATCCCTGACGATGAAGTCAATCCTTACAAACAGCCGCGTTACTTGGTGTGCAGCGGTCTCATGCCATATTTTTCTGGATGCTTGATTTTGATCACCATAGGTCATTTCAGAGATGCCACTTCCTTCTGGTGGATTCACACCATCCTGGCAATTATCGCTAACCTATTATACACTGGAGGTATGTTATTACAAGCACGTTCGCGAATTGGTGGTTTCTTGGAGTCGGCACGTCGCTTATCCTTATACTGGCTTTTGCCTTTATCGCTAGCCTGGTTCGTGCTAATCGGCGGCTGAAAGAGGAACGCGACTTTTCATCTTCCGTGCTGGATAGCGCCGGCGCCTATATCGTTGTCATCGATCGCCAGGGACGCATTGTGCGCACCAACGATGCGTGTGAAGCCATCACCGGCATCGCTCCGGACCTTGCCCGCGGCCTGGATTTTCGGCAATTGGATCTGGCGCCCGAGGAGTTGGTCCGGTTTGATGGCGGGGAAAGCAACCCGGAACTGGAGCGTAGCTGTCGTGCCAGGGACGGCACGAGACGCTACGTCGATTGGTCCAGCAAGTATTTGTATGACTCACATGGCCATGTCAGGTTGATCATCTGCACCGGCATGGACGTGACAGAGCGCCGCCGGCTGCAACAGCAGCTCTCCGGCGCCCAACGTCTGGAGGCCGCCGGCCGTGTGGCCGGCCAAATTGCGCATGATTTCAATAATCTGCTCTCACCCATGACAGCCTACCCCCGTATCATCAGTGAGCACCTTTCCGCAAACCATACCCTGAGGCCTTTGCTCAACGAAATCGAGATATCGGCCAATCGCATCGCCGAAATCAATCAACAATTGCTGGCATTGGGCAGACGCGGCCATTACGCCATGGATAGCATCGACTTGCATCGCTTGCTGCAGGAAGCTGTCAGTCCATTTCTGGGCTTTGACGAGCTTGAGCTGGAGATGAATCTCGATGCCGGGTCCCATGTCATCAATGGCGGCAAAGCACAGCTCTCCCGCGCACTGGCAAACCTGCTCAACAATGCTCGCGAGGCGATTTTAGGGGAGGGCAGGATCACAATCACGACACAAAACCTCGAGCTCCACACACCCATATCCGGATACAAAGAAGTGATCCCGGGAGGCTATATCAAACTTGATATTTCAGATACCGGCATGGGCATAGATCCGGATATCGTCGACAGGATTTACGACCCCTTCTTCACCACAAAAACCATGGACCGATTGCGTGGCTCCGGATTAGGATTGAGTGTGGTGCACGGCATTGTCCACGACCACAAAGGCTACTTATCCGTCTCAAGCAATCCGGGGCGTGGAACCACGTTTTCTCTCTACTTCCCCCTGTCTTCAAGACAGATCGTGCGAGATGCGGATAACAACTCGGCGCCCGTGGGCGGCAATGAAAGCATCCTCGTGGTAGATGATGACGCTGCGCAACGCAATGTCGCTTCTATGCTGTTGCGTCGCCTGGGCTACAAGGTGCACGCGGTTGAAAACGGTCAGCAAGCAGTGGCACATGCAAGAAAATATGCCACCGACTTGATGCTGATCGATATGCTGATGGATGGCATGGATGGTACGGAGACGTATGCGGAAGTGCTCAAACTTTGGCCAACCCAGAAGGCGATCATCCTGTCCGGCTATGCCATGACCGAGCGCGTGCAGGCCGCTCTCAACCTTGGCGCCAGCTCCTTCATGACCAAGCCAATCATCCCGGACGCCCTGGCCAAAGCAGTACGCCAGGTCTTAGACAAGAATTAAGTCTAATCTCAAAAGTCGGCTTGCAGGATAAGTCCTGCGGGCTCACTAACACCGGCACACCCACATTCTAAAACTAGTCCTCGCGCCCGGCGTCACTTGCACCAAGTGCGACCAAAAAAGCCATCAACCCGCCAAAGGTGTACAGCAACGGTTTTTCCGGTGCATCTTG
>CAZVSL010000672.1:0-3302 GCA_964629935.1 uncultured Calditrichaceae bacterium
CGATTTGGGCTGGCCTGGCGCGTCGTGCAAAATGAAAATCTGAATGTGGTCGCGGTGGCAGATGGCACCCAGCCAAACGACAACGTGGAATCGATGAATACGGGGCTTGAGGTTGGCATCAGAAATGTCCTGTTTCTTCGCGGGGGATATAAGTCTATCTTCCTTGAAAATAGTGAGCAAGGCGCTACCTTTGGGGCGGGACTGCGATACGACACAGTCGGTCTGAACATCAAATTGGATTTTGCCTGGGCTGACTACGGGCGTCTGAACGACGTCAAATTCGTTTCGTTATCTATTCGTTACTAACGTGCTTCTATTTGTTCACATTCCTCTCTCATGATTGCAGAAAGGGGGTGATTCGAGCCTTCTGAGAATTTTGCTTCAGCAAGATCCTATCCGCATATCGTAGCACTTCTATTCACTTCTTACTTATCAAGGAGGGCATTATGAAAAAAGTTGCCAATGTGCTCACTCTCATTGCTGCTTTTCTTCTCATGACAGTTTCTCTCTACGCCAATGAGCGCTTTGATCGGGCAGCCGTCATTCCCCTGGAACCGGATGATATCGGTGGTATCGGCCACCTTGTGGCTGGCGTCGATATCGACGGCGACGGCAGAGGAGAAATTTATACCGTCAATACGGATTGGTTTGATGTGCCAGGCCAGGACCTGGTGCCAAGAATCTATAAATATGAACGAAATGATGACGGACAATGGGAAATTGTCTGGTGGACCAGGCTTGCCTTTGATTTCCAGAACACGTGGTCTGCGATGGCTGCAACAGATCTGGACAATGACGGCAAAATGGAAATAACCTATGGTCCGGTCAACAATTTTGGTGGGGGCCTCAATCCTAATCCGCCTCGAATTGTGGTCTTTGAGACCCCGGGCGATGGCAGTGATGGTATGGGGATTGACAACGGCGATGGCACTTACAGTCCCAACGCGCAATGGACCATTGTTGATGAAGACAATGTCAACCTGCGGCCTTTCCGTTGGATCGTTCATGATATCGATAGCGACGGTACAGACGAGATCGTTGCTTCCATCCGCGCCGGTGATGTTGGCCTGCAAATCTACTCAGTGGATGATGTGCCTGACGATGGCGACGGTTCGGAAACCTGGACGCTCGAGTTTAGCGGTCTGAGCGCGCCAAACTGGGACCTCGCCGTCCTGGACTCCACAGCCTACGGTATCAATCAAAGTGGCGCGGTGACAGGCGTGACCTGGTCTGCTGCCGGAGATTCCTTCAGAGTCGGCGCAGAACAGGCCGATCTGGTACCGGGCGGCTCATGGAAATCCGCTTCAACCGTGGATATCGACGAGGATGGTACCAGTGAAATTGTGGTCGGCGGCTGGATCAGCAGTACCCTGAATCAGGTTTGGGTGTTGCAGCGGGCGGATGAAGATACACTGACCGCTACGCAAATCGCCGACTTTCCCGACGAAGCTGGCCGAATCAACGGCGGCAGCTATGGCGATATCGATAACGATGGCCTGATCGACTTCGTATTTGGCAGCCGTGCATCCGATCCATTGGGCCGAATCCACCGCCTGGCTTACCTGGGCGGCGACATTCTGAGTCCAAGCAGTTATGAGTTCTCTACCCTGGATAGCGGTATCTCATCGGCGCAGCAGTATGATGCCGTAGCCGTCGGTAACCTGGACGATGATCCTGAAGATGAAATCGTCTACGGTGGCATTCCACGCGGCCTGGGAGCAACCGACCCACCGCAGCCAATCGTCGTGCTGGAACAGATACCGGACAACCAGCCCATCATCGAAAGCGTCACCGATACGCCTAACGACAACGGCCGGCAGGTTACGGTAGTCTGGCAGGGCGCTGCTGACGACGTCGGCGGTCTGCGGCTGAAAGCTGAGCTGAACGGCGACAACGAAGTTCCGCCCCTTGCCACAAATGGCCTTGGCCGCGCCACATTTACGCTCAATGACGATCAGACCGAGCTGTCCTATCTGCTCGAAGTGTTCAATATCGATAGCGTAACTCAGGCGCACATTCACCAGGGCGGCCCGGATGTAAATGGCCCGGTGGGTGTATTCCTTTTCGGATTGGTTGAAGGCGGAGGCCCGGTCAATGGCGTACTCTCCAGCGGTACCATCACCGAAGACGATTTGATCGGTCCGTGGGCTGGCGACATGGCGGGATTTCTGAATGATCTGCTGACGGGCAACACATACGTCAATGTTCATACGACAACAAACCCTCCGGGTGAAATTCGCGGACAGATCATGACAGAGCCGCTGACCAAGGCTGAGCAGGAACGCGCCAGCTTATCCGGCTTCAGCATCACACATTACGTGGTCTGGAGAATCGATGACGGCAATCCGGTACAGGTTTCACAACCGGTCACCGCGATTCAGGCGCCACGCTATGCAGCAGTAGTCCCGACATTGGTTGACGGCGACACCACAAGCAGCACGTTCGTCGTCTCTGCGCACACAGCCAGACCGCATGTGCTGTGGAAATCAGCGCCCAAGAGCGGCTTCTCGCTGGACAACCTGATTCCAACGGCGCCGACAAATCTCGTGGCGTTCGAGGATGAAACCGCGGCTGAAGAGCCGATCGCGGTCCTGAGCTGGGATGAATCCCCGGATGAAGACTTCAACTACTTTGCAGTCGTGAGAGGTACGGAATCCGGATTTGATCCTGCTGCCGGCGAAGTTATCGGCACCACTGTTGAGCCGCAGTTCGTAGACGACGCGGTTTCGGCGCAGGAAACCTTCTTCTATCGCGTGGTTGCATTTGATTTCAACAACAACCAGGGCGAGTTTTCGGAAGAGGTGAGCTTGCTGGTCACCAGCGTGGCCGACGGCGGCAGCAATCTGCCGGAAACGTTCGCGCTGCACCAAAACTATCCGAACCCGTTCAACCCGGAAACACAGATTGCTTACGATCTGCCGGAAGACGCTCCGGTCTCACTCAAGATCTACAACCTGATGGGACAGGAAGTTAAAACGCTGGTGGATGAGAACAAGCCTGCTGGCACCTACACCATTCGCTGGGATGGCAGAAGCAACGCTGGCGCAAGAGTGGCCAGTGGCATCTATGTCTATGTCCTGCGTGCAGGCGATTTCACCAAATCGCAGCGCATGACTTTGCTTAAGTAGGCTGTTTCAAAGGCAGTAAAAAAGGCCTTCTTGCTTCTGGCAGGAAGGCCTTTTTTTGTGTGGCGTGTGGTGCCAGCGTCCCGTTTGCGCGTTAGAGCGCTAGCCTGCATTGTTCACAAATCGCAGCCTCCGCCACAGGATATAAATCCTGCGGCTACAAGTAATTAAACCCGC
>CAZVSL010000673.1:0-3297 GCA_964629935.1 uncultured Calditrichaceae bacterium
TTCGAAATTCCGACGGCACCTGGTCAACCGTGCCCTGCTCATCCGGCAAGGGGTCCTCATTGAAAAACAGATCGCGGCCATCAAGGCTCATTTTGGAACCAAAATTGGCGATGGTTGCACCGAGCGTCAGGTTCTCAAACGGCGTGTCATAAAGAACGCCGAGATCAAAACCGGCGCCAAACGCGCTGACGTTGAAGATCGATTCCTGGATGAACTTTGCTGTAAAGCCAATGGAAAAGCGGTCCGTCAAGTTCTTGGCATAGGTCACGCCGATAGCGAGTGAGTTGGCATTCCAGAGCTGGCCGGTGCCTTCCGGATTCCGCACCGTGCGCACCGGTTGGCTCGGCGTCCCGAAAGCGACAACCTGGGCGCCAAAGGAACCGATATTGCCTGCGTTGATCGAGAATGCGGCAAAGTCATGATTTGTCTCTGCCAGCCACTCCGAATGGGTGAACACAGCTTCGCCGGAGCCGGGCACTCTGGAAAGCCCGGCCGGGTTCCAATAGCTCGCCAGAATATCTGTTGCCAACGCTGTGTAAGCGCCGCCCAGAGCGATCGGTCGCGCGCCCACGCCAATCTTGAGAAACTGCGCGGCGGTTGTTCCCACTCGATTGATGTTTTCAACATTTTGAGGATTGTCTTGTGAAAAAGCGCTGGTGGAAGCCAGCAAGAGCGAAAGAGCAATAATCAATGCGTTTCTGTACTTACTCATTTTTATACCTGTATCCATGAGTTGGGCTGTGGTTTGAATCAGCGCTTATTTAATCAGTGCAAATCTTCCAATCTTGGTGCCGACGCCGGGCGCGTCCACATGATAGATATAGACGCCGTAGGCAACTTCCTGTGATTCAAAGGTAAGTATGCGCCAGGTCGTGAAGTCTCGGTTATCATCTTTTTCAATCGTGTCAACCAGTTCGCCGGTGATGGTATAGATTCGTATGGTACATTCTTGCGGCAGATTTCTGAACTGTAGCTCCAGATCGTCACGCTGCCCCTGGCCCGGTCCGGCCAGTTCTGTCGGGCTGAAAGCAATGTAGGGATTGGGCACCACGATCACATCATCCAGGGCGTTGCGCGCCTGGCTGTCATCGAAGTTCGCGGCTCTGGTTCTGAATGAATAGGCGTCTCCGGCTTCAAACGGCTTGCGCGAGAACAGCAGAAATACATCGCCATCTCCCGGGTAGATTGGATCCTGGAAGACGATGAGAGAATCACTCTCGCCGTCCGCTGTTTTGAGCGTGTCGCTGGGTGGATTGAATTTGACCTGATAGGTCGTCTGGGTGATTTGTGTGGCCTCAGGCCTGATTAACACAACAGTCTCCTGCCAGTCCCAGCGCTTGTTGCGTAAACCGGGGACTTCATTGATAAAGAAATCGATGGGTTCACCGGTGGAAACATCGATGATTCTGAACGGCGTTCTGACGCCGCCAAGGTTGGCTGCCGTTGAATCGGCAGGGTTGCGCAGGTCGCCGCTCGCTGTCGTGTCATAGTCGACAAAGCGAATCTCAAAATCCGTTCCGATGGGGGAAGGATTACCCACACCAGCCAATCCAATCTGTGTATTTTCATCACGAAAATTGGTGTTGGTCTCGATGGTCTTGAAACCGCTTCTGCCGCCTTCTGTACTTATGGCGTCAAGGGCTGTTTCCTGGTTTACAACAAACAGCCGCATCCCATCAAATACAGGATTATTGTCCTCGCCGTTGATGGACCGGCTGTTGGCTACCGGCATAAAGCGGAATGTTATGTTGAATTCATCGCCAAAGGGTAGAATGCCCGGCGCTGTTGCCCGCACACGGCCTTCGCGAAAGTCTACCTCGTAACCGCTGGGATCGACCACCGAGCCGCTTTGATCTGTGATGGTCACCGAGCCTGCAACCAGGTTTTGCTGCGCTAAGTTTGCAAACAGCGTGTCTCGCGCGACAAATGTTGTGGTTACCGGCTGCAAATCAATGACGAAATAGCCGATTGCGGTTGTGGCGGAATCTACCTGAATATCTTGAAACACGACTTCATATTCCTTGCCGTCAACGACCTCAAAGCCATCGAGGAAACGAACTCTGACATCTCCGGTGGCGTTGCCGACTTCGCGGGTTGCAAGATTGCCCAGACCGTTGTTGTCAAGCTCCGGCGCCACAAACCCTGCGGCTGGTGGGCCCGGCACGACCATGGCGGTATTGACATCAAAGGTGAACTCACGCGTCAGGGCGTCACGCTGAATGACTCGCTGACTTTCAGATGGTGATAATTCGGCATTGACGTCTCCGTGGTCGTAGGAGGTCACGGCATAGAAATAAGTGACGCCGTTCTGCACGTTGTTGGAATCGACAAAGGTGTGGACCAGGCCGGTGTTGCTGCCGAGGTCAAAGCGCACGCCGCGGCCGGCAAACTCGATTTCCGACAGGCCGGAGAACTCGTTGACCAGGTCGAACTGTGCCGGCACACCGTTGGCCTGCTGCAGCGGCACGGAAAGAAACGGGATACCGCGCGAGTCCGTTATTGTCTGCGTATCGTTGAAGCTGAAATCTTTGCTGCGATAGATCTTGTAGCCCTCGAAATCAAAGGCTTTGTCCGGGTCGTCCGGATTGGCGCGCGCCACGAAAGAATCAAAGGATTGTTCAGCGGCATCGTCCCAGTATAGCGTTACCTTACGGTCGCCGGGTACCACGGTCAGGTTGGGTTTGCGCGGCGCCTGGGCAAAGCGGTAGTCCGATTCAAACACCTGCTGCGATGTTTTTGCATTGGAGAGCAGATCCGTCAGGTCGCGCCCGAGCAGCAAGGCGATGGAGAATCGCTGACTCTCTCCCGGGGCCAGTCTGAATGGACCGGTACCGTAAATAAAGACATTGTCTGCTTCTTGTTGGATTTCCGGTTCGGGGTCGAACGGTCTTTGATTCGGTGTAGAAAGCAAATCCCACATCAGCTCATCGTTGCGCGGCTCGTTGTTGCCGCCGAACAAGATGGCATTGAAGCTGGTGAGCCCGAGCTGGTCCGATTCTGCGATATCGAGAAAACCGAAGTTCGGCTCGCCGCCAAAGAAACGCATGCCGGGCAGGCGGGTCTCGGAAGTCGGTTCGCCGCCATCCAGCATACCGTTGTTGTTGAGGTCCTCAAAGAAGAGCTGGTTCGGCTTGCCGTCGCCCTCGCCAAAGTCTCCCGTGCCGGGAATGCCATCGACGCCGACGTCGTCGAACTCAGCATTCCAGTCGCCGTCTTCGTCGCCGGACCAGTGCAGTTTGGGTTCGCCAAACCTGCCGACGGGACCGAAGATAAACTCTCCAGCATCATTGAACTGGC
>CAZVSL010000674.1:0-3293 GCA_964629935.1 uncultured Calditrichaceae bacterium
ATACCAGGCCGCGCAGATAGCGGCCATGCAGGTTACAGCAATCACCAGTCTCTTCGTCGATGCGCTCATATCACAACTCACACTCGATGGTAAACTGGATGGCGCCGTCATCCTGCATGCTCTGGGTGCGCAATTGAACCGACTGAAAGTAACCCGACTTTTCGAGGCCGAGCAGGAATTTGGCGAGGTTCATGCCTTCGGCCGAGTTATGCTTAAATGCGATGCCATTCAGAGTCAGAACTTGCTGCACGAATGTTTCCTTGCTTTGCTCATCTTGCCGTTGCTGGCGCGTGGTCCGCAGTGAAGTCAACGTAACCTGCGCCGGTATCAACTGACTGACCAGCTTCATCTGTACGACCGGATCCAGATTCACCTTGTCGAGAGAACTGTACTGGCTTCTGATTCCCTGCAATTGCTGCAGCTCATGCTGTAATTGCTGAAATCTCTCACGCCAGGGCGCATTCTGTTGATAGCTCATGAAAACGCGCTGAAACTCCTGCTGCGCCGCCCGAAATTGACGCGTAATATCCTGGGATAGAAAAACCATGGCCAGGACCAGAATCAGAAGCAGATATTTGAACAACCGTTTCAGGTATCGAAACGTGTGGGACTTCTTCAGGTCTGCCGGCAACAGATTGAGATCACGTGACTTGTCCAGCGCAAGTCCGGTTGCCACTGCGAAGCGCGGTCCTGCTTGCTTTATTTGTTCGCCATTGTGGAATTTTCTCAATGAGATAAATTCAAACGGATTCAAGACTTCGACATCGGTGTTGAGTTCCTGCGCCAGGCTGGTGTCAAGATTTGGCATCAAGGCGCCGCCGCCGGTGATATAGATTTTCTTGATGCCATCGACGTGGAAGCGCTCCTTGTAGAAATCAATTGTGCGGCGGATGTCCCGTATCAAGCGGTCGAGCACCTGACCGAGCATGGCAGAGACTTCGATCAAAGGCAGGCCATCCACGACCTCGGGCTGTTTCAGCTTGCCGGGAATGCCGACCCGGCGTTTGAGACGCTCAGCCTGTTTTTTGCTCAGCTTGATTTCCTCGCCTTCGACAAATAGCGTGCCGGTGAGCGCGCGGGTGAAGTCATCGCTGCCGGTTGAAATCTCACGCGCAAACTGCAGCTCGCCGTTATTGACAAACACGATATGGCTGGAACGCGAACCAAGATCGATGATGCCATAACAAGCATCGCTGTTTTTCTTGTGGCAAAACCGAAAAAGGCGCCACAATGCGGCCGGCACGGGTGCGATTTTTTCCGGCGTCAGGCATATCGTGGCCAATGTTTTCAGATGTTTGCTTATCAGCTCCTTCTGCGCAGCAACCACAAAAGCATGCGCCTGGCCTTCGGACTCCGCGCTCATGCTCTGCAGAATCCGGAACTCAAAAGCTGTTTTTTCGAGGGGGAAAGGCAGGTCCTTTCTGCAAGCCCACGGCACTGCTTTTTGCAGCTCGGCTTTTCTCATCTTCGGCAAGGAGACATTTTTGTAGATAACTTCCAGGCCGGAAATGGCGGTCGTGGTCAGGGTATCCTTGAATTGCTTCAGATTCAGGCTGCGGCGCAACGTCGCTGCGACCGGATCAAGCTGCTCTTCGTCCTCATCCGGTCCGGGTTCCGGCTTTGACACCACATAGTTGCCACAGTTAAGCAAGCTTAGCGTGCGTGAGCCTTTGACCAGTTGTACATATTTTATGGCGCTGTTTCCGAGGTCCAGCCCGGAAAGCCGGTTATCCTCAAACAAGGAAGCCAGGGCAAGAGCCAGAGAAAAACTTTCCTTCTCTTGCGTCACTGTCTTTAAGTCTGAATCTGACGAACGCGCGCCGGCTGCTTCGGGTCCTTCTGATATGGGTTCGGGCTTTACCTCGGCGCCGGGCGTAGCGGCAGTCACTGCTTCTGGCGCAGGCGCGTCTCCCGCTGAATCGTCTGGGTGCAGCACATGCTCGGCCTTGTCATCAGAGATACGGAAAGCGGCCTCGCGCAGTGGCTGTGGTTCGGGCTCAACCTCGTCAGCGGCAATCTGTGGCGTCTCTGCTGCCTGAGCAAACAGGTCCGGGTCCAGCGCCGTGCCGTCGATGGTCTCCTGGGCAGCATCGTCTGCTTCAGGCGCGTCAGACATTGGCGGCTGCGGCTCATCCTGCGCTTTGAGCGCGTTACCGAGCGACGCCATGGCAGTCTGCAAATCCAAAACAGGCGTGTCATCTGAGTCTGCTTCAAACAGGGCAAAACCGTCAAGATCGCTGGCCGGCGGTGCTTCTTCAGATAAATCGCTGTCAGCGTGCCGGGAGAGTTCATGCTCATAAGAAGGGACATCGCTCCAACTGCGAGGAGCATTTTCTTGCTCAAGGGTAAAATCACTCTGCGGGTCGGTTCCGGCAGCAAACAGGTCGGCAACATCACCTGCATCGGCGGCGTGAGCCTGCTCTACCTCATGCCGGATAAGATCGAGATCATCCTGGTCCGCTGAAGCCGCGCTTGCCGGACCCGCAAGCCACACATCACTGTAGCCGAGGTCTGCGCCGCCCCCGGTATCTTCCGAAGTCATTTGCTCCGAATCATCAGGACGTTGCTTGCACTTCTCCTGAATCAGAAAATCCAGGTCACGTTTTTCGTTTGGCATTTCTATGCTGTCAAATCCAGTTTGAGCTCAAAAACAGGTCACATGTCGAGCAAGTTCACGCCATAGAGAATGCATTGACCACTCAACATGAATGTTAAGAGATATCGGCAGAAAACAGGCAGGGTTGAGGATGCGGATGGATTTTAACAGAAGGTACAGAGGGAATCAGACAGCGGGTCAGCCCTCGAAGTCGGAGGGATTGAACGCCACGTCGCGCTTGCCCGATTTGTCACGCAGCCGCTGCCACACTTCATACTCGATAGGCACAGGGACACCGATTTCCTGCAGCGCGGCCACATTTTCAAAGACCCTGTGCGGTGCATCATCGAAGATCAGGCGTCCCTTGTCGAGGATTAGCAAGCGTTCAAAGCCCAGCGTTTCTTCGGGCAATTGCGTGACAAAGAGGGTGGTTACATGCCCGGATTGGTTGCTTTGCCGGCGCAGTTTCCTGATCAATTCCAACACGAGATTTCTTCCCGCCGGGTCGAGCAGAGACGTGGGCTCATCAAAAACCAGGACCGCGGGCCGCATGGCCATCACCGCCGCCAGAGCCAGTCGTTGCATCTCACCGCCGGAGAGCAGATGCGGTGGATGACTCCGATACTCTTGCAGCCCGAACAGCTCCAGCATCTCGTCAACGATGGCGTGCATGTCGGCATGCGGCACCCCGAGGTTT
>CAZVSL010000675.1:0-3288 GCA_964629935.1 uncultured Calditrichaceae bacterium
TATACCATGGAATAGCCGGTAAAGCAGAGACCAAGGGTGGTCACCAAAAGCACCATGCCGACGATCCAGTTGAGCTCGCGCGGCGAACGGTAGCCGCGCGTAAAAAAGACGCGCACCATGTGCAGAAAGATCGCGATCACCATCAGGCTGGAGCCCCAGTGATGCAGCCCCCGCACCCAATAGCCCACACGCACCTCCTCGGTGATGTAGCGTACGCTTTCGTAGGCGGCTTCCGGCGACGGGATATAGTAGAACGTCAGCAGGATGCCTGTAATCACCTGCAAAGCAAAAAGGATGAGCGGCGTTGCACCCAGCGCATAGTACCAGTTCTTCATGTGCTCGGGGATGGGCTCTTTGAGAAAGATCTTTTCCATGAACCGGGAGGTGCGCTCGGTATCAAACGGCACGCGCCGGAGAAACCACTGCGATACTTTTCCACTCATACCACACCTCGCTGTCTTTTCTGTTCAAGATACATGTAGATCAGGGAGTTCTCAGTTTCGACCCGAAACTCATCCAACGGTCTTGGCGGCGGTCCGCTGCGTACCTCTCCGCTTGCTGCAAACACACCCTGGTGGCAGGGACAATAAAAGCGGTCGTTGTGCGCCTGCCATTTGACTTTGCAGCCGAGATGTGTACAGACACCGGAGAAGACTTTGTAGCCCGCCGGTGTGTTCACCAGAAAAAGCGTCTGGCCGCCGATTTCAAATTCTTTTGCCTGCCCGGTTTCGAGCTCTCCAATGCGCCCGACGAGCAGTTTGCGGAACGTGGGCGGCTTCATCTTCGGAAAGATGAAAGCCAGCCCGTGCCGGATTAGCAGCAGGCTGCTGGCAAGCAACCCGCCTCCCATAATGAGTTTGCTTAAAAAATCCCGGCGAGATTCTGTTGCATTGCTATTTTCTTCGTTCATAGTTCACTCCGGAATTGGGTCTGGTACATAAGTGTGTAATTCAGTCCGAATCCGCTCTGTTAGAGTGACCGCGCCCGGACATCCCCAGACGAAGATCCGTAGGAAGGGAATCGGTGGGAATCCCCTCCCCAGAGCCCCGGAGGGGCGATTGGGGACGAAGTCCACCAATCGGTGTGGGTCAGCGTGGGTTGCAAAACCCACGAAAGCCCGCTGTGCTCATCCCCTCTTCGAATCTTCGCATGAGATTATTTCTTATTTACTCTTTCAAGATTTGAACATGCAGGTAACGCCGCATCATCTTCGTGCGTTGCCTTTTTGAATTCGCGGATACCGCTGCCAAGCCCGCGCGCCAGCTCCGGCAATTTCTTGCCGCCAAACAGCAGCACGACAACGCCAAAGATAAGCAGCAGTTCAGTCATTCCTGGCATACCCATTTTTTTATTCCTGATGTTTAGAGATGAGGTTCAGTTGTGGCGACCGGATGTCTCCCTGTCTCGCTCCGGAGCCATTTGACGGCTTGCCCAGTTCGAACACGAGCGCCCGGTTGCCGGTTTTTTCACAGACAGTGATACAAAGCCCGCAGTTGAAGCAGTAGGGGTAAACCCCACCATGCTTCGGCGACAAATGCAGCGGACAGACATCGTGGCAGGGTTCGAGGTTGCTTTTACAATCGCACATCGCCTCGCGGTGTCGCAGATGCATCGTCTTGTCCGTGCGAAACAGCGCCAACATCGCGCCCACCGGACAGAGATATTTGCACCAAAAACGCCGCGCAACGACAAGCTCGATGGCCAGCACAAGTACAACCAGGCCAATTTCCAAACCCATACCCATGCCCAGAATGGTCTGCGCCATCTGGCTGGAAATGATCCCCGGCAGAGAAAGATAGCTCAGCAACGGCAAACCGATAACAGCCGTTATCACAACAAGTCCGGCGAAAATCGCCCAGTACAGCATCGGTTTTGGATTCTCGCCGCGGTTCATGGCGTGCACTTTGCGCCAGCGAGCGCGGAAAAATCGCTTCTGCAGCAGATCTATCCATTCGGAGAAGGTGTTCTGCGGGCACATCCAGCTACAAAAAACGCGACCGAAAACCAACGCCAACAACACCGGCGCCGCCACGGCCAGCAAGAGCGGCACATAAACTGCCCTGGTGAGCAGAATCGTCTGCACGGCCATGACCGGATCTGTGATGTCAAGCTCTCCGATGGAAAGCGAGTACAACGTGCCTATGATCCAGTGAATACCCAGCCAGTTGAGCACCGGCACGGCCAATAGAAACAGCAGCGAGAAAATTTGCGCCGCGTACCGGATTCGGTTCAGATGGCGATAGAATTTGTCCTGTGCCGGCCGCATAAATGGTTCGTGTTTGGTCTCAGATTTCATGGTTGCTTTGCACGGTGATGGCGACTTCTTCCGCCGGGCAGACATTCTCGCAGATGCCGCAACCAACGCAAGACTCCGGATGCACTTGCGGATAGATCTCGTCGCGCATGGTGATGGCCTCGCGATAGATAGGGCAGCGTTCGAAGCAAGCGCGACAAATGATGCCGCTAAACGGCAAGCACTTATTCTCATCGATAACTGCTACGCCCATTCTCACCTTTGTTTTTTCCGTGAGCTTGTTGTCGAGCGCACCGGTCGGACACACGGGCGGACATTTCATGCACAGGTAGCAGGGCACGTCACGCGCAAAGATGAGCGGCGTACCAAACTTGCTGCCCCAGTCCAGATGCGCCATTTCGATGCTGTCGTACGGACAGACCTGGGCGCATTTGTTGCACTTGATGCAACGCCTGACAAATTCATCTTCCGGCGCCGCGCCCGGCGGCCGTAACGGCAAACGTGCGCGAAGCGTGCGGCTGAGAAATTTTAGTAATGGCAGTAGCATTTCTTTAGCCCCGGGGCTCTCCAAAAAGCCAAGAAAGGTAGCGGGTTGTCACGCTAAGCCCTTCGACAAGCTCAGGACAGGCTAAGTCGAAGCGTCTTATTTTTACGAAGCTTGTCATCCCTCGACTACGCTCGGGATGACAGGATGATTGACTCTCAGGACAGCCCCAGGGTTGTTTTAGTCACCTTCATCTTCATCAGAGCCAACAAACGTGGGAAAAACACCGAGAATATCGGCATACTCCCGCATCAGGTAGCTGGTGAAGTTTTCCAGTTGTTCTTCATCATGCGCTTCCACAACGACGATAATATTGGCATCCTTGTGCACGCCGTAGGTCGTGACATTGGGCATGCGCTGCAACTGGCGCGCAACTTCATCTGCCCGCTCCGGCTTCGTTTTCACTATCATGCTTGCGATCAGCATTTTCGACTACCCTGGTTTGTTGCATTAATCCGGATTGTGGCGACAGCAGAGTAGTTGCTGTCCA
>CAZVSL010000676.1:0-3286 GCA_964629935.1 uncultured Calditrichaceae bacterium
CGTCGGCACTTTTTCGAAAAAGTCCAGGACCTCTGCCATGACAGTGTCACGAGTCGCAGCAGGGTAGAGGGTTTCATACGGAAACGCAAAATACACCAATCTTCCCGGCGCCAGGCTTTCGCCAAAATGCCCCTGATACTGGAGACCGGCGCCGCCGAATGCTGATGGACTGAAGTTGGTGTATGCCAGGTTCAGCACGGCGCCATCGAGCGGCCGGATGCCATCCGGGAAATCGACATTGTAGGTTCCGTGACTTCCGTCATCAAAGGTCAACCCGTCGAGGCCACCGAATATGCCGTCCTGACTGCCATCCACCTCGTGACTCGCTACCTGGTCCTGAACATATTGCGCTTTCAAATAGGTCCGGTAGAACAACTGATCGGCAGCGGAGCCGCGTTCCGCCAAATCAAAGCCGATTTCCGAGCCGGATACAAACAGCTTGCCGCCGGATTCCAGATACTCCGCAACCAGTGCTTGTTCCGAATTGCTAAAGCTTTCATCTGCCGTGCCTTCTTCTCCCAGGATCCACAAAACAATGCGATAATCCGTCAACAGGATGTCTCCGTTCTGTACGGCTTCATTTGAGCAGGAGTCAAAGGCATGGCCCAGTCTGGCAACGGACGGCGCAAATCGGCGCACAAAATCGAACGTATTTGCCGTGCCCACTGTGCGGTCGAAGCCATTGACGATGAGGATATCCACAGGATTGAAGGACGGCCGGGCTGTCAGCACTTCCGTAGTCGGACTTTCACCGTTGCCATTGAAGGCGACCATTCTAAAATAGTAGGTCGAATCGGGCGATAGATCGCTGAGCACGGCGACGGCGCCCGGAAAGTCTGTCACGGCATCGAAATTTTCGCCATCGGTGCTGCGCAACACGCGATATCCGTCAGCGTCGGCCACGGCCTGGCTGGCCAGCTCAACCTTACCCTCGCCCACGTTGGCCACGCGAAAGGCCAGCGGTCTGAGCGGCGCGGCGGTTGCGCCAAACGCATCTGCCAGGGCGCCCTGTAGCTCCTGGCGCTGACCGTCATAGCTCAACGCCCAGATCGCGATGCCCTTCAGGTCCTCATCGTTCACCAGGTCGAATTTTTTGGCCAGGCTCAGACTGTCATCATACCAGCCCTGGCGCCAACTGCCGTCATTGTATTTGTACCAGGGCGTCTGCGATTCCTCATCCCAGAGCCGGCCGTATTGCATGGCGTTCGGGTAGGCCTCGCTGTAGAAGATGGATTGGCCACGGTCGGTGGTGTTGGCTTCCAGAGCATCGTCGACAGTTGGCCATTCGTAGCCGTAAAACGGCACGCCCAGGATGAGCTTGTCGGCATTCCGAAACGTCTTGCCGAGATAATCGGTCACGGTCCAGGTTACGTTGAAAAAGCCCCAGCGATTGCCCGTGAGCGGCGCTACCGGACCCGCCGTAGGCCCGCTTATCCAGTGGTGGTCGTAGCCTTGCATGACAAGACCGTCGGTAGCGTTTGCCAGCGCGAAATAATCAAACGCATTGCTCCAGTCCACCGCAGGGGTAAAGATAGTGACGAAAGAGCCGGGAATCTCCGTGTGAAAGGCCTGCGTCAGCTCCGTCATAAATGCGGTCAGATTGCTGCGCTGCGAGCCCGGCACGCCCTCGAAGTCGATGTTGACGCCATCGGCGCCGGCGCTCTGCACCTGCGTGAGCAAGTTGTTGACGAGATTGGTTCGGCGGTTCGGATCGCTGAGCAGTGAGGCCAATTTCGTCGTGTTAAACAGCACGGTCGTCAACACCACGCGTACGCCTTCCCGGTGTGCCCGGTCGATCAGGCCGGGCGCCGGCCACTGATGCAAGTTGACGAAATTGCCAAATTCATTGATTTCGCCGCCAAAATAAGCGATGGTGGTCAAAAGCTCGTAGTTGAGGTTGGGATAATTAAAATAAGTCCAGTATGGCAGATAGCCAAACACCTCGCGACCGGGACCGGCGGCGCGAGCCTTGAGCGGCGCCGGCGTACCCTGAAATTTCGGCAACGCTTCCGGCATTGGCTTCGACTTGTATGCTTCCCACTCGATTTGGTGGATACTGCGAAACTGTCCCGGCTGACGTTCCTGACCGCTGAGGTTCGAAATTGCCAGAGTAGAAGCGAGAGAAATGAGAAAAGATATGGAAAGGTACTTCATGAATTTAGATTTTGCCTCTTTGTTTCTGTTGATACCAATTCATGCCGGAATGACAGGCAAGTGAGTTTTCGGTCAGACATTAGACTAGCTGGCGACCGGAGCTGAAAAAGCAGGAACCACGCAAACACGCGATTCCCACTCTGCGACTCTGCATGAGCGATTGTCTGAATATCTTGCCAAAAGCTTTGTGGCCTTCGTGTATCCTGGTGACTTTGTGGTCACAGAGTACTCCGGTCAAATTATTTTATCAAAGTCATGATCCTGCTCTGGTCATGAACCCGCTTGCTGTCTGTCTCCTCGGCCTGTAATCTGAGCACATAAGAACCGGAGGCCACGCGGTGGTCGAATTCATCAAAGCCATCCCATGCCGTCTTGTGCGTTCCGGCTTGCCGGACGCCATCGACCAGCGTGCGTACAAGCTGTCCGCGCAGATTGTGAATCTCGATGGTTACGCGGGCCGGCGCGGGCAGGCGAAATTCGATCGCGGTTTGCGGGTTGAACGGATTTGGATAGTTCGGCAGCAACGTAATCTCAGCCGGCACAGCCAGGTCAAGGTCTGGCGCAGATTCCACGGAAGTAATATCGAAAAAGAAATCGACCACACGCGCCATAATGGCCGTTCGTGTTTCTGCGCCTGTGATGGTTTCAAATGGCAGCGCCAGATACACCAGTTTGGCTGGCGTCGCGCTTTCCCCGAAAGGGCCGGCGTATTGCAGCCCGGCAGTTTGGCCGTCATCATATTGCAGGCATGCTATCGTTCCGTCGCCCACGGTCGCGATGGCGTCCGGGCGCTGCACAACATAAGGTGACGTGCCAAAATCGAAAGTCAGTCCTTCAAAGATAGTTCCGCTGACGCCTGCGACAGTGCGACTCTCGGTGGTATCGCTCACCAGGTCGGCGCGCAGATAACTTTGCAGGAATTGTTCGTCTTCCGCTGTGGTCATATCGGAGCCGTTGTCCAGGTCGAGACTCCAGGCAACATTGGCGCCGCTAACAAACAAAGCGCCGCCATGCTCGAGATAAGCTCGTACGCGCTCCTGCTCCTGCTCGCTAAAGGCCTCATTGGCAATGGACTCGTCCCCGAGCAGCCAAAAGACAGCCTCATACGCATCAAGCTGAACAGAGCTGTCCG
>CAZVSL010000677.1:0-3283 GCA_964629935.1 uncultured Calditrichaceae bacterium
TCTTGGTCGGCGACTCGGTCAGAGGCAGCCTGCGTGACCTCACACTTGACCGGTTGGGAGCGATCGATTACGTACTCTTACGGCAGAATTTTTTCCGCCAGGATCTGGCCACTGACCTGGCTGCTGCTCCCGGTTTTAATGAGGTTTTTCAGGAACATGCATCCTTTATTTTGCTCAACGGCAATGCTGTGCATGCTCAAAGCCGGGCGCGGGCATCTCAGATCAATATCGCAGGGCTGGATGAATCACTGCTGGCATTCTATGAGACAGCAAATGGCGGCACAGACAGTGCAGTTGTAGAGCTATCACAGGGGTTACAGAAAGAGTCAGATCAGGTCTTTCCATCCCTCGTCATCAACCAATCTTTGCAAAACGAGCTCAACGCTGAACCGGGCGATCAGATTCTGCTTTATTTTCAGAAGCCCAGCGACATTGCCCGCGGCACGCTGCTGGGTGAACGGGACACGGATGAAGTTGTAGAAAGCTTGCGTCTGAGTCTGGCCGCCATCATTCCGGACCGCAGCATCGGACGCTTCGGCTTGCGGCCGCATCAGACGCTGCCCACTAATGCTTATGTGTCATTGCCGGTGCTGCAACAGGCGTTGGAGCAGGATGGCCGGGTCAATGCGGTGGCCGTCGCTCAGAAGGCTGAGGTGCAGACTCATGATTATTCGGATACGCTTTCCGCTCAGCTTGCCGATGTCCTGCAGTTTGCAGATCTCGGGCTACAGCTCATCGAGGCTGACCGCTCTTTCATCATCGAAAGCGAAGCATCGGTGCTCTCCGAGTCGCTGGCGGCGGCGCTCGAACGCGCGGCAGAGCACGTCGATGCGCCACATTTTGCCAGCTACACCTACCTGGCAAACAAGATGGAGCACGGCGACAATGCCGTGCCTTACTCCACAGTTACAGCTCTGAACACCGCAATCGAAACGCCATTTAAGCAACTGACTTTGATAGACGGCAGCCCGGCGCCTGCCCTGAGCGGCAACGAGATTTTGCTCAACAATTGGGCTGCCAGCGACCTGCAAGTGCGTCCCGGCGATACCATCACCATGACCTATTTTGGCGTTGGCGCGCGGGACCAGTTATATACCGATGCGACCAATTTCCGGGTCAAAGGTGTGGTGGCCATGACCGGATTGGCTGCGGATCCACTGCTGACGCCGGAGTATCCGGGCATTGCAGATGCAGACAACATGGCCGACTGGGATCCCCCTTTTGAAGTCGATTTAGGTTTGATACGCGAGAAGGATGAAGATTACTGGGATACCTATCGCGGCACACCTAAAGCGTTCGTAGCGTTGGAAGCAGGACAGGAGTTATGGGGTAGCCGCTTCGGCAGCGTCACTTCGGTTCGTGTGGCGGCTGCACCCGGTCTTGATTTGGCCGCCACCAAAGCGCGATTCACACAAACTCTGATTGAAAATGTCAACCCTGCGCAATTCAACTACCGGTTTGAGCCGGTAAAGAAACAGGGACTGGCTTCATCTCAGGGTGCAACGGATTTCAGCGGCTTGTTCGTTGGATTTAGTATCTTTTTGATCGTCTCAGCAGCGCTCCTGGTCGGCCTGCTGTTCCGGCTCGGCGTGGAGCAGCGCGGCAAGGAAATCGGCACCCTGCTGGCCGTTGGTTTTCCGCAGCGCAAGATCCGCGCTCAGTTTTTGGCAGAGGGCGGTGTGCTTGCAGCCATCGGTGGGCTTGTCGGTCTCGCCGGCGCGGTTTTCTATGCCTGGCTCATGATGGTCGGGTTGCGCACCTGGTGGCTGGCTGCGGTGGGGTCGCCCTTTCTGTTTCTGCACGTCACCGTGCCAAGCCTGGCCACAGGATATGTCATTTCCGTGGTTGTGATCTTGCTGTCGGTCTGGCTCGGATTTCGCAAGCTGAGCAAGATTTCTCCACCAGCATTACTCGCCGGAGTCACGACAGTTGAGAAGGGCAAAGGTTCGGCGCGCCGGGCAAGGTGGGTGGGAATCATCTCTCTTGTGCTTGCGCTTGTGACGACCGGCTACGCCTTCACCCTTGAAACCTCTGAAGCCACGTCGGTTTTCTTCGCAGTCGGCGCCTTCGTGCTGATTTCCGGGCTGTCTTTCTTTTCAACATGGCTGCGCGGCAGGCATAAGGGCATGAAACCGGGGTATGGCTTGCTGACTACCATGCGCATGGCTGCGCGCAACAGTCCGCGCAATCCCGGGCGCAGCATGCTGAGTGCAGCGCTGGTGGGTTGTGCCTGTTTCGTCATTGTGGCTGTTGGCGCCAATCGGGTGGAATTTGGCAAGGAAGTTCTGCGCAAGGATTCCGGCGCCGGCGGCTTTGCGCTGGTGGCACAGTCGGAAATCCCGCTGCACCACGATCTGAGCACGGAAGCAGGCCGTTTCGAGCTTGGCTTCTCAGATGATGATTCGGAGATGCTCAGCCATGCCGAGATTATCCCGTATCGTTTTCGTCCCGGAGATGATGCCAGTTGTCTGAATCTGTATCAGGTGGAGCAGCCCAGGCTTCTCGGCGTGCCTGAAAGCCAGATCGAGCGGGGCGGCTTTGACTTCCAGCAGCTCATGGAAACGGAGACGGATGGACTTGCTAATCCCTGGAGTTTGCTAAATCAGGAGATGGGTGACAACGTAATCCCGGTCTTCGGTGACTACAATTCTGTACTTTGGATTCTGCATTCCGGGTTGGGTCAGGACATCGTCATGACCGATGAGCGCGGTGAGGAAATCAAACTGCGTTTTGTCGGGCTGCTCAGGAAGAGCATCTTTCAGAGCGAGCTGCTCATGTCTGAGGCAAACTTCCTGAAGCATTTTCCGAGCCAGACCGGCTACGCTTATTTCCTGCTCGACACAGCGGCCGACAGCATCGACATCTACGCGCAAACGCTCGAAGAAACCCTGACCGATTACGGCTTTGATGCCACCACCACGGCTGAAAAGCTGCAGAACTTCCAGGCGGTCGAGAACACCTATCTCTCCACATTTCAGACCCTGGGCGGACTCGGTTTGCTGCTCGGCACCCTTGGTCTGGGCATCATTCTCATCCGCAACGTCATCGAGCGCCGCGGCGAGCTCGCCACCTTGCGCGCGTTTGGTTTCAGACGCGCGACCTTGGGTTGGATCGTTGTGGCAGAAAACGGCTTTCTGCTCTTGCTCGGCATACTGGTCGGCACGATTTCCGCGGTGCTGGCCGTTGCGCCACATATTGCCGGCGGGGCTTCGCAGGTCCCATGGGGCTCGCTGCTCGGCACATTGTTGATAGTTTTCCTGGTTGGCATGCTGGCCAGCGTAGC
>CAZVSL010000678.1:0-3276 GCA_964629935.1 uncultured Calditrichaceae bacterium
CCGGTTTGGGTGTTCTTCGGGCACCCGTGGGCCGCTTGCGGCCTCGCCCGACCTCGGAATCCTGGTCAATGGCAAGACCGAAGAATATTTTGGTTACTCGCGGCAGGAATTGCTGCGTCAGCCCGTGGAATTGCTGCTTCCGGAGCGATATCGGCCAACGCACGTCGCGCAACGCACAGGGTTTGTCAAGCAACCCAGGTTGAGACAGTTGGGAGAGGGACCGCAATTATTCGGGAGACACAAAACAGGCAAAGAGTTCCCTGTTGAAATTGGCCTGGCGCCCATCAGACACCGGGGCGGCGCTGGGGTGCTCGCAACCATCACCGACATCACCGAGTATGTCAAAGCCCAGAAGGCGCTGCAAGAAAAAACCGATGCCCTGGCGCGCTCCAATTGTGATCTCGAGCAATATGCTTATGTCGCCTCCCACGATTTGCGGGAGCCCTTGCGCAAGGTGACCAACTTCACGCAATTGTTGGCCAGGAAATATCAGAGCCATCTTGACGAGACAGCAGAACGCTATATCCATTATATCGTGGATGGCGCCCACAGGATGAATAATTTGATCGATGCCCTGCTGGACTATTCGCGTGTCGGCAATACTGCCCTTAACCTGACCCGGGTTGACAGCCAAACCCTCGTGGCGCGGGTCATCAGCGATCTGGAGATAAGTATCTCGGAAGCGGAAGCTGAAGTGGTGGTCGGCAGGCTGCCCCGGATCGTAGCGGACCGGGTGCAGATGAGACAGGTCTTTCAAAATCTGGTCAGCAACGCCATCAAGTACCGCCATGAATGTCCGCCGCGGGTCGAAATATCGGCTGAATCCCACAGTAACGAGGTTATCTTTTCCATAAAAGACAATGGTATAGGCATTCCTTCCGAATCTCGTGACAGAATTTTTTCAGTCTTTCAGCGTCTGCACCCGGCCGTGCGATACGGCGGCGCCGGCATAGGTCTGGCCATTTGCAAGAGAATTGTGGAAGGTCACGGAGGTCACATTTGGGTAGAAGCAAACGGCAAGCGAGGGTCCATCTTCCGCTTTTCTCTACCAATCGAAATTAGCTCCCGGGACCATGAAGATGAGAGAACCGAAACGTCACCGCATTGATATCCTGAATTCCACATCGCTTATCGCCAATGGCTGAATCTGCAATAAGAAAAGTCTCAAGTTTCGTGATTTCCGGTCGAACGTCAGATATGCCCGCAACCGCAATAAAAATGCTGGTCATCGAAGATGACGCTGCGGATTATGAATATCTGGTCGCATTGGTGACGGAAGACAGCCCGCCGAACATCGAACCCCACAGATGCGCTGGCTTGGGCGAGGCGCTCACCTGCATTCGCCAGGAAACCTTTGATGTTGTTCTTTCTGACCTCTCTTTACCCGACAGTTTTGGCCTGGAAACCTTCAGAAGGCTATCAGCAGAGCTGCAATCGACGCCCATTATCATCCTGACCGGCAACGGTGATTATGCATTGGCTTTACAGGCAGTCAAAGCCGGCGCACAGGATTATCTTGTGAAAGATAAAATCGATCGCGACACGGTGATGCGTTCTATCTACTATGCCATCGAACGCCATTCCCTGTTCATGCAGTTGGAAGAAGCGCGGCAGATAGAGCGCTTTCTGGCCTACCATGACAAGCTCACCAAGCTACCGAACCGCGAGCTGTTTTTCGACCGGCTGCACCACACGATTATAATGGCCGCCCGCTATCGCAGTCGTTTTGCCGTACTATTTGTTGACTTGGATGGCTTCAAGTTTGCCAATGACAATGCCGGTCATCTCGCCGGCGACGAAATCTTACAGAATATCGCCCGGCGCTTCAAGAAGTGTATTCGCGAAAGCGACACCATTGCACGGTTTGGCGGGGATGAATTCGCAGTGATTGTCAACCAGGTCAAATCCAGCCAGGATGCCCTGACCGTGGCCAGGAAACTGATCGCCGCCGCAGATAGACCGGTGCGCATCGACGGCCACGATCACATTGTCGGCGCCAGTGTCGGTGTTGCGTTTTTCCCCACAGATGGCGCCACCCCGGACATGCTGATGCAAAATGCAGACAAAGCCATGTACCGGGCCAAGGACCTTGGTAAGAATCGCTGCTGTCTCTACAAGCCAGTTCTCGACCACAGCTACACGGCGCACACCACGGAGATCGAGCAACTGGGACACGCCATCGAATGTGACGAGCTGGTCGCCTTCTTCCAACCGCAGTTCGATTTGCACAGCGGCCAAATATGTGGCGTTGAAGCGCTGGTGCGCTGGAAGCATCCACAAAAAGGGCTGCTCGAACCCGGCGAATTTATCCACGCGGCCGAAAGAAGCGGCCAGATAGACAGGATCGATCTCTGGATGCTGCGGGCAGCGTGCACACAGGCGAAAAAGTGGCGTGATAGCGGGATTTCCAACCTGCGAATCTCCGTGAACCTGAGCGCCAATTTCTTTCGCCAGAAAAACATGCTGAGTCTGGTGCATGGACTCATCGAAGAGACCGGTATTGCGCCGAGAAGTTTGTGCCTGGAAATCACAGAGAGCCAGGCGCTGCAGGATGAAGCCCATACCCTGAGCATGCTGACGGGTTTGCGGCAGCTCGGCGTGCAGGTGTCCATGGACGACTTCGGCACCGGCTATGCCTCTCTGGCCTACCTGAAACGCTTTCCGTTTGACATACTCAAAATCGATCGTAGCTTTGTGGGCGGTTTGTTGCCAGGCAACGAAGATTGGGCGATTATCTCAGCCATTATCAATATGTGTGACAAACTGCGGTTGCGCGTCGTTGCCGAAGGCGTGGAAAGCAAAGAGCAGATGACTGCCCTGCAGCGGCTGAACTGCGATGAGTGCCAGGGGTATTATTTCAGCGAGCCCAGATCGGGGCCGGATATAACGGACATGCTCAAACGCAACATCTTCACGCCCGCCACACCTTAAGCAAGCTGCCACTCCAATTGCGCTGACCGTAAGCCACGTTCGGGGGCATGTTAAATTGCCAGCCGCCCGCAGGTTTTACTTGAAGACTTTGATCAGTCCGGCAATCTCTCCGCGCTCAGCGTAATCCAGGATACACAAGCGAACCGTCTCTGAAACCTCCTGGTTCTTGGCCAGGATCAGGATGTTATCTCTGGTAACAACATCTGCCGCCACCACCGAACCGGTCTGGATATCCCTGGGGCGGATATCTTCGATCACCTGTGTGTTATTGGTCAGCAGCAGCTCCAGTTTCATCGCTTCGAAGATTTCCGGGAGCTGACCCTGGACGACTCGGTGGTCGATCCC
>CAZVSL010000679.1:0-3274 GCA_964629935.1 uncultured Calditrichaceae bacterium
GGCGCGCACAGAATTCTGGCTGGCGCATCAACTGCGGCCGCGCCATCTTTCTGAGTTTGATTCCGTGCAGGGCTTGCGCGAGATGCTGATCTCATCCGTACGCCAATATCGCCGCAAGCGCCAACGCGGTATTATCACGGATTTTAACAAAGAAACTTTCTATCCGCTCAGCAGCTTTGCGCGGATCTGCGGCGGTTCGCTTGGAGGTAAGGCCCGCGGCCTGAGCTTTGTCAATCATCTGGTTTACAACTACAAAATCAACGAGCTGTATGAAGATATCAATATTGCGGTTCCGGCGGCGGTCGTCCTGGGTACGGAGGTCTTTGACCGTTTCATCGATGATAACGATCTGTACCATTTCGCCCTCAATTGCGACGATGACCGCGAGCTGACGCGTCGTTTTCTGGAAGTGCAAAACTTTCCACTGGATGCATTGCATCAGCTCAAAGATTTTCTCGCGATCGTGAAGTCTCCGATTGCCGTGCGTTCATCAAGCTTGCTGGAGGATTCGCAATATTACCCTTTCGCCGGCGTGTATCATACCTTTATGCTGCCCAATAACCACGAGAATCTTAACGTCCGCTTGTTTGAACTTTTGAATGCTGTCAAACGCGTCTACGCTTCCACTTTTTCGCAAAGCTCAAAAAGCTACTTCAGAATCACGGAATACCGGCTGGAAGAAGAAAAGATGGCTGTTGTTATTCAAAAGATGGTTGGTAACCGTCATGGCGATTACTTTTATCCGGATTTCGCCGGCGTGGCCAAGTCGTACAATTTCTACCCGGTTGCGCCGCAGGAGTCACGGGACGGGCTGGCCTCCATTGCACTGGGACTGGGTAAAACAGTGGTGGACGGCGGCAACTCTGTGAAGTTCTGCCCAAAATATCCGCATCTGTTGCCGCAGTTCAGCTCCTTGAATGAGACCCTGAACAACAGCCAGAGAGAATTTTATGCCCTGAATTTGAACGGACGCATTGGCGATCTCAATGAAATGCGGGATACGCTGCTCGAGCGGCTCGATCTTAGTGTGGCAGAAAAGGACGGAACGTTGAAATACGTTGGCGCAACATACTCGGTTGAAAACCAGGCGATTTACGATGGCATTTCGCGCACGGGACACCGGTTGGTAACGTTCGCACCGGTATTGAAGCACGACATCTTTCCTCTGGCCGAAATTCTGCAAAACCTGCTGGAAATCGGAACCTGGGCCATGGGCACGCCGGTTGAGATCGAGTTTGCTGTGCGTATGTCTACGCCCGGCAACCAGCGCAAGGAGTTTGCTATTTTGCAGATGCGGCCACTGGTGATCCGGCATGAATTCGATGCGCTGGAGATTTCTGAAAGCGAACCGGAGCGGCTGGTTTGCCGGAGCGATAAAGTTCTCGGCAACGGCGTCATCGATGATATCCATGATGTTGTTGTCGTCGGCCCCGAGGGCTACGACCGCTTGCGCAGTCATGAAGCCGCTGCAGAAGTCAACATATTAAACCAAAGTCTGGTGGCGGAAAATCGAGCGTATCTGCTGGTGGGAGTGGGACGATGGGGATCGCTCGATCCCTTTCTCGGTATCCCGGTAAGATGGGAACAGATCTCCGGCGCGCGCGTCATCGTGGAAGCCGGTTTTGATGATATTCATGTCACGCCGTCACAAGGTTCGCACTTCTTTCACAATCTGACGTCTTTTCGTGTCGGTTATTTTACGGTGACGCCCGGCATGAAGGACGGGCTGATCGATTGGAAATGGCTTTATCAACAGCAAGCGGTGCGGGAAATGGAATTTGCCCGCCACCTCAGGTTTGACAAGCCGATCACAGTGAAGATGAACGGGCGCAAAAATCGGGGGATCATTTTGAAGCCGGGCGTGGAGAACAGAGCGGCGCCAGGTTCCGGTTCACTCTGAAAATCAGCCATTATTGGGCAGGCTCCCGGCCGACGGCTTGCGCTGCTTGCTGGCCGGTTCGAACTTGCCACAACGTTCCAACACTCGAGAAAGTAGACACCAGGTAAGGCACCAGAACGGTCAGGCACATTTTAGCCAGCCTCACACCATCTATGTCTCGCTGCAAGATCGCATCACCATGATTGATTGTGATCAATATTGCCCCCACCACTACGGCATAGACCGTGGCGCGCCGGACAACGCTGCGCTCACAAGCGATCCTCAGTTTTTCGGTCAACATGGTTCCTTTCTACCGGAGAGCAAGACACGTATCCAGGTTAGTAGATTTCGGGTACAAAAGTTTGGTCCGTGAGCGGCGGCCGCACGTAACCTTTGTTTTCCTGCCGTGGCGGCAATTCTATCGGCTCCGGCGTGAGATCTTCATACGGTATCATACCCAACAGATGCGCGATACAATTCAGGCGAGCCCGCCGTTTTTCGTCTGCGTTTACAACAAACCACGGCGCCTGTTTGATGTCGGTATGCGCAAACATGTCATCCTTAGCGCGGGAATACTCCACCCACCGCGCGCGCGACTCCAGGTCCATGGGGCTTAGCTTCCAGCGCTTTTTGCGGTCTCGGATGCGTTCCTGAAACCGGCGTTCTTGCTCAGCATCGCTCACGGAAAACCAGTATTTGATCAGTTTGATACCGGAACGTACGAGCATGCGTTCGAACTCAGGGCAGGTTCGGAAGAATTCCTGCACCTGGGCTTCGCTGCAAAATCCCATAACCCGTTCTACGCCGGCACGATTATACCAACTGCGGTCAAACAGGACGAGCTCACCTGCTGCCGGCAAATGCGCCACATAGCGCTGGAAATACCACTGCGTCTTCTCGCGTTCTGTGGGCGTGCCGAGCGCGATGACCCGGCAAATGCGCGGGTTAAGTCGCTGCGTTATGCGCTTGATAACTCCGCCCTTGCCGGCAGCATCTCTGCCCTCGAATATGACGACGACCTTCAGGCCTTTCTGCTTGGTCCACTCTTGCAACTTGACCAGCTCGATTTGAAGCTTGTTGAGCTCCTCTCTGTAAAACTTCTTTTTTAGTTTTGGACGCGCTTCACGATTTTCCTCAGAGATGCTGACATCGCTTGTCTCAGTTTTTGGGCTCTGTTTTTTGGCTTTCTTTGCCATATCAACCTCCACGTGCCTGTGATTTATTCTTGCGGATCGCCCGCAGCGTCATTTGTTTGTTCTGACCTTCTTCAGCGTAGTTTGACAGCCTAAGGGGGGTGTGAATAAATAACTCGGCATTCTATTATGGCGCCAGGCCTGGCTAGTAAAAAAAGCGAAGACTTTTCGAAGTTCACCAAGTTATTTTCACACCCCCTAA
>CAZVSL010000680.1:0-3264 GCA_964629935.1 uncultured Calditrichaceae bacterium
ATATTTCTGGTGATCGGCGCAATTGCCGGTTGGCTTGCCGGTCAGATCATGAAGGGCAGAGGATTTGGGTTAGTAGGCAACTTGATCGTGGGCATTGTCGGTGCATTCATCGGCGGGTTCATTTTTGGACAGATGGGTATCATGGCAACGGGCAATGTCGGCACGTTTGTTTCTGCTCTGGTAGGCGCCATTGTGCTTCTGGGCATCATTGCTTTGGTGAAGAAAGCCTAGGCGTCGACCGGACCTCTACGTTGCAGATGTGAAGGAGTCGTACCGCAGGACGAATCCGTAGCTTAGTTTGGGGCTTGCAGTAAAAACAGAAAACCTCCCGAAGATGATTTCTGTTCTCCGGGAGGTTTCTGTTTGGAGGGAGGAATATTTTTGTTCAAGAATCGAACACAAGCGTCTCAAAAGCGATCAGTTACTTTTTCACTTTTCTGACGATGGGTTTGACCAGTTTCTTGATCTCTTCGAAAGAAAGTCCTTTTCCGGCTTCATAGTAGCCGAGGTTAAAGCCAACCAACAGCAAAACAAGTCCGAATAAATACTCAAGTCCACTCATAGTATAGAATCCACTGCTTTGTTACGACATGTCCATCCCTGGTTGTTTTGTCTTTTTGCAAGAATTGCGCCTGTGGCGATAATGTTTCAGCTTCTTCATCTTTCCGTAGATGAAGAAACCCGCGCCTCATTTATCTAAATGCGCTATAGGCGTCTACTATTCCTTTATTCGGCAACAAAAAGCAGTAGGTTGAGAAACTTCACTGCGGGAAGCATTCAATTCGAAAAAGACACGGCGTAGGTAAGCAGGTCATAATCAGAGTGGTCTTGCAGAGATTCGAACACGACAATGCGGCTGGCGCGCCGGTTGGCTGCCAGCTCATCGAGGCTTACGGTCTTGGCTTGCAGAACACGCTGGCGTTTCTTGGCCTTTATGGTGACGAGGATATCGAAAGCTGCCTCTTCGCCCTGGTTTACAATCTCAAGCTCGAGTGCAGGCCGGCCTTCGACTTCTATGGGGTGTTTCTTGCTGAGTTGCACGTCTCCGACCGCATAGTCCACAGCGCTAAATTTGCACGTGAAGGCGATGGTCCAGACGCTGATGAGTATTATGGCTACTTTCGTTTTCACTTGCTAGCATCCCTTTGTTAATATCTTGTAATACAGCCAGGATTGGGCGAGCGCCGAATTCTAACCGCCTCGCCGGCATAAGTTTGTGCAGAACTTGCATTATGCACTTAAATAGTATATGTTCTGACCGCAACCGGCCTACTAATCCGGATCAATTTCAGGATGCTCCGGCGGCGTTGGCAAAGGACTCCAGAGTTCGAGCCATCGTATCGAAGGACACTTATCATTGTTTATACCTGGGATGGATGTACATGAACAAGCACCTCGCAAGAACCGGACTGCTGACGGCATTGCTGGCTATGACCTTTCTGCTTTTGTTCATGGCAGCGGGATACGCCGCCGCTGACAGCACGGCTGTCCTGGAAACCAGCAGCCTGCGCGTGACCCTGAAAATGGGCGCTGTCGTTGGCATCGAGAACCGGCTGACCGGTGAATCCTACCTGACGCCGGGCGCTATCGGACGCGCTGTCGGCTTGCTGCGCACAGAGGGTGAATCGTACTTTGTGCAGGATGTGCGCACATTCGATTTGCGCGAGCGCAGCGATGGCGTCGACTTTGCGCTGTTTCGAAGTACCACCCGGCGCGACTCTATTGTCACCTACGCCAGGATAGAGCAGGCCACCGGCGACATTCTGATTTGGCAGGCCGGCGGCCACAGGCGCGACGGCACGTATGGCGCACGTTTTGGCTTCGCAGATTTTGATTTGGACGCGGGCCAGCTCGTTTTGCCCGTCGAAGGCGGAATAGCCATCGGTAAAGACGCCAGTTTTGTCGAGGAGACGCGCGACTACTCCGTTGACTGGCAGGCGCAACTGGCTATCTTCGAGGGCCACACAGGCGCGCTCGGCATCTGGTTTGAAGATTCCGAATTTCTGCCCAAGAAAATTACCCTGAAGCGCCAGCTAAACACAGTGGGTGTGAGCTTTGAAACGCACAATCTGGGTGACTTCGACGCCAGGAGCAAGGTGTTCACGCCCGTTATCCGGTTGCGTGCTTTTGCGGGGGACTGGCGGCAACCGGCCGGCGCCTACCGCGTCTGGATGCAGCAGAATCTGGACCCGCTGGAGCGCAGCGAGCATCCGGCGTGGACGGATTCCATCGCCTGTTATGTCATCCATCGGGCATCGGATGTAACGGTGACGCTGGACTCCCTGGCAAGATGGTTGCCGCCGCGCCAGGTATTGATCTATGTGCCGGACTGGCGCACAGATGGCTTCGATATCAATTATCCGGAGTATACACCGGCAGAGCATAGCTTTCGGTTTGTCGAGCGTGCGAAAGAACTTGGCTTCAGGGTCATGTTGCACACCAATCCCTTTGGCATTGCCCCGTACCACGCTTCGTTTGACGATTTTGCCGACGCTCATTTTATCAATCCGTTCAACGGCAACCTGATCGGCTGGCTCCTGGAAACCGAGTCGCCGGAGCGCCACGCGTGGTTCAACCCCGCCTCGCCTGAATTGCAGAATTTGTTCCTGCAGAAGGTTGGGAGCATTCTTGATGCGCTGGCCGTTGACGCGCTGCAACTGGATGTGAACTATGCTGCCTGGAACACCGACAACGCCGTCCTCAACGGGGAAACCCCGGGCATGGGCAACCGTACGTTTCATCGCCGTTTGACAGAGAATTTCCCTGAAATCGTCTGGGGCGGCGAGAATCTCACGGAGATCAATTTCTATCGCAATTCATTTGCTTCCCGCTGGAGGACGGACCACAAGAAATGGCGTCCGCATCCTGTCGCCAGTTTTTTGTTCAACGGGCACACTACGCCGGTTGGCTTTCTTGGCTTTGTCAATCCCGATCGCGACCCGGATCTGTTCGAGGATTACATGCGCAGCTACGAAAACTGGGGTGTGCTGCCAACTCTGGATGTCAGCGGGCTGGCAGATTTGCTCGGCCCCGGCACGCAGGATATCATACGCATCGCCAGCACCTGGGCGCGCCTGGGGTTGAAACCGGATTTTGACAGCGATTGGGATGATGAGACTCTGTTCCGCTTGAAAGGCAGAAACGGTGAAATCGCCGAATATCGGCTGACGCCGTCCGGCACCTTTTTCGTGGTGCAGGGCGATACGTTGCTGAACCGCCTCGCCGGCGTCAACCGAATCCGCACCACGCTTGCCATCGATGGCT
>CAZVSL010000681.1:0-3249 GCA_964629935.1 uncultured Calditrichaceae bacterium
CGAAAACGAAGACCTGCATTTTTTCTTTCCTATGGATGTGGCCTACGCAGCGGCAGACAGCGCCAACGGCTTTGCCGGCGCAATCGAGGTGCTGCGCTATTTTTACAGCGACAGAGGCAAACATTTTCTGCTGATAGGCGTGCCGTGGACCTGGCTGGAGACGGCCCCGGCCGGGAGGTGATCATCGACCCGACGGTGAGCGCGGCGGCCAGTGAAGATGTGTGGCTGGAAGACGGCAGCAACAAGAATTACCTGGGCGCCAATGTCGGGCTTCTTGTCGCCAAAGCCGCGAACTATCCGAAGAAGCGTATCGTGGTGAAGTTCAATGTCAGCGGTGCCGGCATTCCCACGGGCGTCACGGTTATCAATGCGCAGATGAAGCTGAAGTACTACAAGGCAGTCAGAGTCGGCAGTACTGCGTGGGTGGACCGCTGGGTACAGGTGCATCAGTTGCTGAAGAGCTGGGATGAAAGCCAGGCCACGCGCTACGTGCGCCTGACCGGTGTTTCCTGGAATGCCCAGTACGTTGGCCTGGATGACAGCGATGCGAAATCGGAAGCCGAAAGCATGGTGCTGATACAGCAGGATTACCCGAAGTGGAAGAGCTGGGAGCTGACCGGACTGACGCAAAAATGGCTGGACGGCACGGCCAGCAACCATGGCGTGCTCCTGTGGGCCACCAATGAGGACACCGACGGCTATGATTTGCGTTTCCGCGCCTCCGAGTACGCCACGGCGAGCGAGCGCCCGGTTTTGGAAGTGACCTATTCCGAGGATTTGAAGACAGTCTACTTCCTGAAGGACCATCTAGGCAGCATCCGCGCCACCGTGGACGAGGATGGTGATGTGGTCGGCTACGATGACTACGATGCCTGGGGCCTGACGCTGGCTAACCGCAGCCTGGCGACGCCGTGGAACTCGGTTCAGGGTACGGCGGCCTACAAGTTTACGGGCAAAGAGCGGGATGATGACTTTGGGTTGGATTGGGATTATTTTGGCGCCAGGTATTATGATGCGGAAATTGGGCGGTGGTTGGTGGTGGATCCCCGTGCCGCTGATTATCCTTCGTTAAGTCCCTACGTTTATGTATCAAACAACCCACTGAATGCTACCGAGCCTGATGGAGAAGGTATTAATTCCCTTGCTGGGGCTTTGATAGGTGGTGCGGTTTTTGTTTAATTTCTTTGTATGTCAGAAAATTCAAAACTTGAAAATCAAATATTTTGTATTTACATTGTATGTATGACAAAATTAAGTTTTGAATGGAATTCCAAAAAGGCCACGGAAAATTTTAAGAAACATGGAGTCACATTCAAAGAAGCGCAAACTGTTTTCTTTGACGACCATGCAGTTGAATTCTATGACGATGAACATTCCGAATGGGAAGATAGATTTCTGTTGCTTGGCCTTAGTTAGTTACAAATTGCGTTTGCTGATGGTTTGCCATTCTTATCGTGAAGATGAATCAATTATTAGAATAGTATCTGCTCGTAAAGCCACAAAAAATGAATCTAAACATTATCATAGGTGATCCAATGAAAGAAGAATACGACCTTTCCAAAATGAAATCGAGACGCAATCCACATGCTAAAAGACTTAAAAAGCAAGTTACCTTGCGTATGAGTTCCAACGTCGTCGATTATTTCAAGCAAATGTCTGAAGAAACAGGTATTCCATATCAAACTCTCATAAACCTCTATTTGCAGGACTGTGTAGCATCAAATCGTAAACTGGAAATGCACTGGCCTTCGCGCTAACTTCAATTATAACCTGGTAACTATCGACGAGACCACCGGCGCTATTATAGACGAGCGTTCTTATGATACACACGCTGGCACCAGCCAGGCAGACGCTATGGCAAGTTACATCAATGGTTTATCCAATGGTCGAATCGTCCTGGTGGCTGTCATGGACAAAGGCAGCTACAACCTGACCGAAAATGCCAAACAAGCAATGGAAAGCCTTGGCAGCGCTCACATTCGTGATCTTGCCTGGCGTGATTCCTGGGCAATCATCGGTGTCAAAGCCGCGCCGATTGGCTCCGTCCCCGAAGTTCATTCCCCGACCCCGGGCGGCTATGCCGAAGTTGAGCTGCGCATGCCGGCGGTGCATTTGGTTGAAGGCTTCCACTTCTACGCCACCGACCAGGTAAACAGCACCCGCCGGTTGTCATCAAACTGGCAGGCTGGCTCCGCTGATATGGAGATTGATTATTACTATCCGTACGGCCAGATCAATACCCTGAGCCGCGAGGGTACCGACTATAAGTTTAAATGTCTGTTTGGCTCATTCAACATTAACCTCTCCGGTTCTCCTGCGCTCTATCAAAAATATCATCAATAGATTGGCCCTTGTAGAGTTTTCTGGAAAACTTCCACATGATCCGTTGTCTCTCTCTGCAGTAAGGCCAGAAAACGCAGAGCAGCAGAGGGACCGAGAGCTTCGTTTAGAGCCTCAATACCACTAATTCTAATTTTTGTATCATCCATTGCGTCGCTTTTTTTCATTGTGCTTCCTCCTGGCGAACGTCAGAATCTCTTGATCTGGTGCAATTCTTTTGGCACAAATGCTCGAAAGTCGCAACACTTCATATTTTCGTTCGGGGAAAGGGCAAAGCATATTCTCATCGTCGTGCATGAACGACCAAATCAAACCGATCTCATTTGCCTCTGCCCGGATGAATATCTCCATGCAGACCAATGCCTCCAACCGTATCCTGACCTGCATTTGATCATCAAGAGCCCGTTGAAAGCAATTGAGTCTAAGTAAACTAGCTGCACAAAAGTTCATTCACCAGATCGAGTAGAATTATTCCATGTTTTTTGGTAAGTGGAGGCTCTTGAGGAGAGTAGGCAGATACCACCAGTCTAAAGAACTGTTTGAATAGAGGAGAAGCGTTCCTCCCGAAAGACAAATACTTCACCACTCTACCAATATCAAAATGATAGCAGAAAAGTAATTAAAAATCAACCGTTTCTTCTTTGTCTTCGGCACTTTAGCATGGGTCGTTGAGGCGCTACCGAAGCTACCGATCACCTACTCACACTCATACCGCCACGTATGCGCCAGATTCATCAACGAAGGCTTTACGGCACTATAGGTGACCCGTGGACTGGGCCTTCCGTGACGTCGACCGCGATACGCTCACCGAAGACATCATGCTTAAAATCCGCAAACGCCCGATCCACACCGAGGACGGCCACTTCCTGCTCTCCGGCGTCAAGCTCAAGCACCTGGAGAAAATGCCGG
>CAZVSL010000682.1:0-3248 GCA_964629935.1 uncultured Calditrichaceae bacterium
AACCGCCGCCCGCAGCAGTGGCAGAGAAACGCCTTTGCGCCGCATACTTTTGGCGATGAAAAAGCAAGTGACAGACCAGACTTCACGGTCGTCGATGGGCTTGAGAATACGGGAGCGCTGCAGAACCGGGTATTGCTCCCGTGGCGCCACAGCACACCAGGCGACGGGTTCGCCGTTCACATATCCCAGAATCCCCGGAACTTCGCCTGACTCGACCCTAGCCCGAATTGCCTGTTTGTTTGCCTCGCCTTTTTGCTTTTCCCACTCCGAGCGCTTCAAGCGCCACCACATACACCAGCAGCCGGCGCAGGCGCCTTTCGGCCCGAACAGAGTTTCAAAATCGGGCCAGCGTGATCGAGTCAGGGGGTGCGTTTCAAGCGTGATACGCATATCATACTTTTCAGTTGGTCGCCGAAACATGGATGTGTACTATCTTCCATCTTCCCGATTGTTTAACCAGGACATCGGTTTCCTTCAGATACAGCACGGTATTTTCCGGGCCATAACTTCCCCTGGAAAAATAGGATACAACCGCAGTCTTACCGAAAATCTGTACTCTTGGTTGCATCTCCTGGAAATAGCCAATCTTGCCTCTGCCTGTTTTGAGAGAGAATTCAAATTCCTCACGGTCATCGGCTATTCCTTCTACCCGGTAAGGATTTGATGGCGTCAGCACTGTGATGTCGTCATCGATAAAAGTGAAGTATGTGTCCGGATCATTGTTGGCGAAAGCACGATTGAACTGCTCGATAGTGCTCAGAACCTCGTGCTCTTCGCTCGTCTTATTAGAATCATGCGAGATGACAGACGCGTGTGAAATTGACATCAGGACAAGAACCGAGTATACTATGACGGATTTCATTGCACTCTCCGGATGATTTTTGGGTCCAACAACCAATGCCATTTATGAGAAAGCAAGTTAGCACATCCCGGGGGCAAAAACTTAAGGATTCTTGCTTAAAGCTAACAAAGGTTCTTGTGCTGACGATAACGGAGCGGGCTCCGGCCGTGCCGCTGCGTGAATGTGGAGATAAAGTGTTCAAGTGAGTTGAAACCCGCTTCATAGCAGATTTCCGTCACGGACAGATCGGTATTCTGCAATAATAATTCGGCATGATTCAGTCGAACCTGCAACAGGTACTGGTAGGGCGTATGCGAAGTGATATGTTTGAACACACGGGTGAAATGAAACGGACTGGCATACGCATGGCGGGCAATTTCCTGCAAGTCTATTTCGACTTGAAAGTTGTTGAGAATATAGTTCTTGCCCCGGTCGACGATCTCCAGATATCTCGCCTTTGTCTTGTTGTCAAGGGGCGCGACAAAACCGGCATTTACGCTGTCGTAGCATTGCGCAAAGAGCCGTTGCAGCAAAGAAACGGCAAGCACCTCCAGCCTTAACGGCTGACCTGGCAGAGCGCCGGTAGCCATGCCATACATAAGCGCATGCAGATAGTCAAGAGCCGGCATGCTGGCAACCACGTGGCCAGGGAAGCTAAATTCTTCCAGATCGACCTGGCCGGCGTGGCGGGGATAGCGCCAGTGCAACGCTATTTCGCTAAGCAGACTTTTGGGCGCACACAAGCTCGTACATGCGTCTTTGACGTGATGGTGGTGCGAGACGCGGTATTCTGCCCCGGCGTTCTGCAGCAGGATGACGCCGCTGTGGATGTCATGATGTTGGCCGCCAACCTGATAACCAAAGTTGCCTTGCCGGGTGAAGCTGATGCTATAGTCATCACTCCATTCCGGGCCGGAGTGCGTACCTTTTTCTTCCCGGCACTTAAAATCGTACAATCTGAATAACGCGGAAGTGAAGAGTGGCTGAATTTCGGCTTTCATATCATTTTGCGCATTCTCGGGTACGAAGTCAAAGGGCCTGGTCTACGAGCTGAATGATGAGAATGGCCATGACGCCAACGAGTCGGAATTCGAGCGGTTCTGATTTCTTAAGCCGGTTACCCGCAGTCTCTTGGCAGTTTTTGCCGTGAGACTGCGGATAACTTGCACTTCAAATCAAGAGCATGGACAAACATGCAAACGTCAAAATCATGAAACTGCGGGAAATTGAGCTGCCGGGCGTCTACCTGAAACCGGGAGAGTGGTATTTCGCCCATAAACCAACCCTGATCGTAACAGTTCTTGGCTCATGCGTTGGCGTTGCCATGTACAGCAGGCGGCGGAAGTTGGGTGCGCTTTGCCACGGACTGTTGCCAAAGTGTGGTGATGAAAAGCTCTGCGCGCGCAACTGCAAAATCTGCTTTCACTATGTGGACTGTTCCATCGCCAGGATGCTCGAACAATTTCACCGCCAAGGTGTTGAGAAAAGAGAGATCGAAATCAAAGTTTTCGGCGGCTCGACTATTATTGGCAATCAGCACAACAAGAACAAGTTCATCGCAGTGGGCACACTCAACGCCGAAATGGCGTTCCTCACAATTAAGAACGAACAGCTCAGACTGGTTGCATCAGATGTCGGCGGCTCACTGGGCAGAAAGATCTATTTCAATACAGAAACCGGTGAAATCCTCCTGAAACGCGTAATGCGTTTAAGTGAGAGCGCCAGCATCACCAAACCGCCGTCTGCCAGCGAGATTCGATGAAACAATTCCCTATCACGATTTCCTCCGGCGTCGTTGCCGGCGCGATTTCTTGCGGCGCGATTGTTCCGTATGCGGCCGTTCCGAAGTGGGCTGGTCTGATTCACCCGGCTGCACCAGGGGCGCATGCAACATCTTTTGATAATAATCATCGAGCAGCATGGCGATGATCGCTGACTCGTCCTCGTTTTCGATCAAGGTGCGCGCGAGCGGCACAAATCGCATGCTGCGCTCCGTTTGCAGTTTGTCGCGCTCGCGCAAGCGTGCTTCCAGCAAGGTTGTCAATCTCTCGGTCACCACCGCTTCCACGTCGGCATCAGTGGGCATCTCGCGTTCCTGCAAATCGATACCGTACCGCCTCGCAATACGGTCCAGATTCACACGCTCGATGGGATCAACCAGGGAAATCGCGACGCCGGCAGCGCCGGCACGGCCCGTACGCCCGGCGCGGTGAATATAGCTTTCCGGATCTTCCGGGGCTTCGTATTGAAACACGTGCGAGAGTTCGGGAATGTCAAGTCCGCGAGCAGCTACATCAGTCGCCACCAGCAGTCTAAGCTTGCCCTGCCGCATACGGAGCAGAACGCGCTCACGCTCTTGCTGCGATAAATTCGCCGTCAGCTCATCGGCATCATATCCGAACCGTTG
>CAZVSL010000683.1:0-3246 GCA_964629935.1 uncultured Calditrichaceae bacterium
GCACGACTCAGACCATAAACGACCGGAAGCTTTACGGTGACTGCCTGAACAGCCTCGCTCTTGTTTAAAGCCACCAAAACGCGCTCATCCGGAGTCGAGCGCAAATAGACAAGACAATCTTGCGTGGCCAGCACCGTCTGAAAGTCGCCATATCGCAGGGCCGGATGTTCATTTCTGGCCCTGATCAGGCGAGACACGTCGCGAAACATTTCCTGCTCCGGCTGCGAGAGTTGCTCATCGAAACGCATCATGCGCCGGTTGTCCGGGTCGCCGGCGCCGGTCATGCCGATTTCGTCGCCATAATAGAGCACGGGCAACCCGGGAATGGTGAGCAGATAGGCCAGATAAAGTCGTGCCCTGTCGTAGCTGGCGCCATGGTCGACATTCGGAGGATTGCTCCAGCCGATTTCCTGGGCGTCGCTGCTGTTCAGCGGCAGGTCGCCGTCGGCATAGGCCATAAACCGCACCTTGTCATGGCTATCCATCAGGTTGCCCATGAGGTTATCGATGCCGTAGACTGAGATGCTCTTTTCCAGCTCACCTTGCAGGATCTCGAAACTGGCGGCTGAATCGAGGAAAACATAGATCGCCGTGTCATACAGATTAAAGTTGAATTGTGCGTCCAACTGGCCATTGTTGACGTAGGAGCTGATCAAGCCATAGCTGCCAAAAGTCTCTCCTATTTGATAGAGCCTGCCGTTTTCCTGCGCGGCAGCATGGCGCTTGAGCTTGCGTGTCAGCGTACGCCAAAAGCGATTTGGCACATGTTTGACTGCATCGTGGCGGAAGCCATCTGCGCCCGTCTGTTGCAGCCACCAGATAGCGTTGTCGCTGACTGCTTCAACGGCTTCAGCCGATCCCTGAAAATCAAACGACGGCAAGAAAGGCTCAAACCATGTGGTCAGGCGAAATTCATCCCAGCGCCGGATGTTCTTGCGCCCATCCGGCAATTCGTAGGTGCCGAACCAATCGCGGTGCTCCTGATAAAAAGGATGCTCCTGGTGCACGTGATTGGCGATAAAGTCCAGCAACACCCGCATGCCATGAGCATGAGCGGCGTCGACGAGCTTTTTTAGCAGCTTGATGTTGCCAAATCTTGCTTCCACGCGCTGATGATGGACTGGCCAATAGCCGTGATAGCCGGAGAAAAAACGGTGCGGCGCCGGCCATTCCCGCAAGGCTTCTTCCGTGTTGTCATAGACCGGAGACAGCCACAGCGTGTTGACACCGAGGGAATCAAAATAGCCGCTTTCTAACTTTGCTATGATGCCCTGTATATCGCCGCCCATATAATTTACTTTATCGGCAAGGGAGTCATGAACAACAGGGTGATTGTTGGACGAGTCGCCATCGTAGAATCGATCAACCATGAGCGAGTAAATGACGGCATCATGCCACCTGGCGCCATGTTCTGCCTGGCCTGCCGGCAGACCGTCAACCAATCGGAGCGTCTGCAAGTTCGAGGCCTGGCCGTCTTGCACAACGGCAAGACGGACGACTTTCTCACCCGCGAGAGAGTTGCTGAGCAAATTTAGAGCAATCTTGTTGTCAGCAATCTCTAGACTTCCCTCGTCCAGGCGGAGGTTTCCAGCTAACGCTATTACATCATCTGCGGTGATTGGCTTACTCTGGTTCTCAGATTCGTAATAGAACCGGAGCCTCACACCCTCTGCCGTTTCCTCGCGATCAAGTACGTGGAGATAGACCCGGTTCTGATGCCGGGGCGGCACTTGCACGACAGAATTGTAACCGCCAAAGCCGTTGTCTACTTTGTTGGGATTGTTCGGGTCAAAGATCTCCTTCTCATCGACCACGAACTGATAGAGATACTGGCCCGGATCCAGCTCCAGCACGATTTCATACACGCCATCGCCGTCTTCATCCTGCATGGGCAAGCTGTTGCGGTTCCAGTCATTGAAGGCGCCCATGATGTTCATACGCTCCCGTGGCGGCGCTTCGGGATGATATTGAAACCCTTGTTGCTGTTTGATCTTCGACAGGATTAGCATGTAATACGTGGCGCTGTCGAATTCGAAATCGACTGTGGTGTAGCCCTCAAATTCAGGCGCAGATTGCACAATGACGCAGGACAAAGCCGCATCATATTGAGCGTTTACGGCTTCGTGCGCTGAGAATTGCAGGTCATACGCGTCTGCATAGAATAAATCCTGCACGTGGATGGTGTCGGCCTTGCCCGCCTCGACGTGGACAACGGGAATGATATCGCGGATGCCTTCAGCCGCGCCTTGTGCGAATCCTGCGTCCCGGGCTGCCAGAAGCAGAAAGAGCACGACCAGGCAGCAGCCTCTACCATGTCTCCGCGTGTACAAATGATCAAATCTTGAGGGCATCGGGGGCATCCGTTTCTTCATCTTTGACTTCAGTTGACAGGTGCCGGAACCAATTGAAGTACAATCCCACGGAAAGGAGAATCAGCGCCAATGCCAGCCAGCCGAATTGATCCCAGCGTTTCATTATCAGAGCCATTCCGGTCAGGAACAGAATAAGCTGCCACGGCACCGCCATGCAGGTTGAGAGGATGTCGCGGCGGTTTTCCCGGTCCAATTGTTCCAGAAAGCGAGGCCGCAGTTTTTCCCGAATCGGTTTCCATATCCCGAATGGCCGTGTGGTCTTGTAGAACTCGGTGAGCACAGAATCTGGCGTCGGCCGGGTGAGATAAGTCACGATGACCATGCCGATCAGTGAAGACACGGCTGTGAAAATGAACGAAAAATACTCCGGAATCTCCGGCGCCACCACTCGCTGCACCACGGCAGCGACCATGCCCACAACCATACCGGCGGCAAAACCATAGCCGTTCATGCGCCACCAGTACCAGCGCGCCAGCAACGGCAGCAGCAAGCCGGCGCCGAGACTCGAGGTAATCCAGCCCCAGATTTCATTGATATTGCGAATTGTCAGCGTAAACAGCAGGCCAAGCAATACCAGGATGACTGAAGACCAGCGGCTGTGCAGCATGAGCTGCTTCGGGGTTGCATTGGGATTGATGTACGCCTGATAGATATCCTTAACCCAGTAGGCCGCGCCGGCATTCACCGTGGAATCAAACGTGGACATGGCGGCGGCCATCAGACCGGCAACCAGCAGCCCCTTCACCCCTATGGGCACCAGCTTGTTTATGACGATGGGCAACACGCGCTCCGGATCCTGGATGACGCCCTGCTGCGAGCCCAGTACAATTCCCATGATCGCAATTGCCATGATAAATGGCCAGCGAAATGCCAG
>CAZVSL010000684.1:0-3246 GCA_964629935.1 uncultured Calditrichaceae bacterium
AGGATGAGAAATGCTGACGCAGCGCTGGTATGGAACGTGGCACGCCAGTCGCCGCGGTCCTTGCGCGCTGCCATGAGCCCGGCGTCTGCCAGCCAGCGATTCGGCGCCAGTTGCGTGTGAATATCGATAAAGCCGTGGTCGCCGGTGATGATGAAAGCCGTGCGCCCGAGAATGCCGGCGCGTTCGGCTGCCTCACTGATCGCCGCAACAGCGCGGTCCACTGCTGAGACAGCGCGCCGCACCATTTTGCCATCCCGCCCTTCCTCGTGCTGGAAATGGTCCGCGCCGATCAGGTGAATGGTGAAAAAATGCGGTTTATAGGTTTTGATGATATATTCGGCCATGGCCGCCACATTGTCTTCGCGGGTGAGATAGTCCAGTCCAAAGGTAGCGCTGGTGAGCTTGCCGGTGGCGTTGTTTTCCAATTGTTCGAAAAAACCCGGCGGGCGCGCAAATTTTCGCATGGGCGTCAGCGGTTCCTCATCCCGCGAGAGTGACCAGATTTCCGGCACATTATAATCGATGGCTGCATTGACGCTCACCGGCCAGCCAATGCTGGCGCTCACCAGACCTTTCTGCTGCGCAGCATTCCAGAGCGTAGGCACGCGGATGGATTCTGCCTCCCAATACCAGCGTCCGGTCTGGCCGCCGGGCTCGAACGGAGAATTGTAGTAGATGCCGTGCTTTGCCGGCAAGGCTCCTGTGATGATGGTCGTATGCGACGGATAGGTCACTGATGGAAACACCGTGCGCACGCCGTCACTGTAGGTACCTGCCGCGGCCATCTGCTGCAGCGCCGGCGCCGGCCAGGAGCTGTCTTTGTAAAACTCAGGCCGCAGGCCATCGATGGAAATCAGGAAGACGTGGTCGGCGAGCGGGGTTTCGCTCTGGGCAAAAGCGAGTGTGGGAAAAAGCAATACAAGACAAATGAGCTGGTGCATGTGATTTCCTCCCTCCGAAGCTCGAAATGTAAAGGTGTTTATGTGTTTGGGTGTTAACGGGTTAAACGTGCCAGGGTGAATTCTGCATAGTGCAGTATAACGCTCCTGATTCGTATTTTCAATGATTTTGCTGGTGCGCCGTTTCTGTTTTTTTTGTGTGCAGGAAACGCCTCGCCGGAGTAAAGTCGCGACCATTTCGTGCCAAACTCGCAATTTGTCTTACACCCTAAAGTATGCCCGGGAATTACGCCTTGCTTTTAAAGTGGAAAGATGTTACGTTGCCTTAGTTTCCTCACCCGGGCACGAGAATATGATGAACATGACGTTTTTCTTTTTTCAGCCGCAATCAATCTCCACATTAGAGAGGCCGATGCTATGACCGTTCATGTATTTGTCAGCCATTCCTCAAAAGACAAACCTGCGGTCGAAAAACTCGCCGGGGCTTTGAAAAAGCGGGGCATCAAGGTTTGGCTGGACAAATGGCAGATCGGTCCAGGCGACGATATTGTCACCAAAATCAATGCGGGTCTGGAGCAGGCAAACGCCGGCATCGTGGTATTCTCCAAGCATTCGCGCGAGAGCAGATGGGTCGAGGCTGAGACCAGCTACCTGACTTATGCTCGTATTCAGGAGGGCAAGATCCTGATCCCGGTCAAAGTTGGTGATGATGCATGGGTGCCACCGCTGTTGCGACCGTTGGCCTACCGTGGTATCAACGAAGCGGAGGCGATTGCAGACGCCTTGCTGAACCGAAAGCCGGTACCGCCAGCCATCAGCCAGGCGCCGGAGTCCACGGTTGAGCGCGTGGTCGTCACCCTGAACCGAAGCAAGAAGCGTGGCGTTCGGGTCGATGTCCGCATTGGCGAACAGGGATACAGCGCCAAGCCATTCCCCTCGCTTCCGCGTGACGTAGAAAGTGCAAGCAAGGCCTTTCTGCAGGGTTTCAGTGCAGGCTTGCGGCGAAATCCTGACGTGGCCAAACGCGCTCAGCTCGAATCCACACTCGCCAGGCTTGGCCGTGCGCTTACACCCTTTTGTTTTCCCCGGTGATGCTGCTGAAGCGCTGGCGGACCTGATCGACGGCTGTCAGCTTGGCACCATCGTCGAGGTCTGGTTCGAGTCTGATGATGCGAAACTGCTAGGTTTGCCGTTCGAAGCCCTGAGATTGCCGGGAGACCGGCTGCTGGCGACCTGCCCGCCGGTGGTTATGCTGCGCCGGCCAATCTCGCTTCCGGATCTAACATACCAGCCGCTCGCCGGCCCGCTCAAGATTCTGGTGGCCGTGGGCGCACCGGATGAAGACCTGGCGCCCTCAGTCGTGCTCGACCAGGAACGAGAGCTGCAAAACATCCTGGATGCCACGGAAATTGCACAACGACGTGTAAATGTTCAGGTACGCATTCTCGAAGTCGGCCACCCACAGGTCATCGCTCAGGCATTCGAGCGCGATGCCTATCACATTTTACACATCTCTTGCCACGGCATGCCAGGCAAGCTTCAGTTGGAAAACGAAGAAGGGCAGGCAGCTCTGACTACTGCTGCCGACCTTCTTGAGCCTATCCGCGCCGTTGGAGCCACACTGCCGCTGGTGTTCCTGAATGCCTGCCACGGCGGCGTAGACGCCGGACAAACGGCGAGTTTTGCAGAAGCGCTTTTGCGCGCCGGGGTGCCATTTGTTGTGGCCATGCAAACCTCGGTGAGCGATCATTATGCGACCGAGCTGGCGCAGGCATTTTATAAGCATTTGTCCGCACGCGAGCTGCTGTTGCCCAGCCGGGCTTTGGCACAAGCGCGAAGGGAGTTGGAACAAACGCGCCTGCGGGAGATACAACATGGTTCCGCACCGCTGAATGAAACCCAACCCGAGTATGCCACAGCCACCATCTTTGTCGGCATGCACGAGGAGCCGCTGCTGGCGGACTTTTCTGCTGACAAAGTGCCGCTGCGCGATCGCCCGGTTTACGATCTCCCTGGGCTGGTACCGCAGCTCCGCATCAATGACCTGATCGGCAGGCGCAAGGAGCTGCGCCAGACCTTAAAGGTGCTGCGCGACCCACAACGCACGGTGGCGGGTGTGGTGTTGACGGGCATCGGTGGCGTGGGCAAAAGCGCTCTTGCCGGTCGCGTGATGACGCGTTTGTCCGAAGGCGGCTACATGGTCGCGGCTCATGTCGGGCCATGGGATTTGCATAGCATCGCCAGTGCTGTGGCTGCCGCTCTGCCGCAGTCCGGCCAATTGCATGAAATCCGCAAGCTATTCCTCCAACCCGATCTCGACGACCCGAGGCGCCTGCAACTGCTGGCC
>CAZVSL010000685.1:0-3239 GCA_964629935.1 uncultured Calditrichaceae bacterium
CGAGCTTCAGCGTGCGAGCTGCAGACAGGGCATCGAGATCAGGATGCGCGTCTGCGTCCAGAACCGCAACATCGAACTGCGCAATGTCCCGGGGCGCGGCGTCCTCGTTATAGACACAAACCCAATTATCCGTCTTCATCTGTTTCAACATGGGCTTATTGCCGGCGCATCCGGTTACGAGCGCCAGCACCAAAAGCGGAAACCATAAGTTGCGAAATCCTATGTGCCATCCTGTCATGTCATTTCACGGCATTTATCTCCACCACCAGCTCGCCACGCATGGGATGGCCAAATGCAAGCTGGCCGTTGATGTCGGATTTAAGCTTCAGTTGCTGCTCAGTCTCACTGCGCAGCCGGATGACGTAATCGCGGTTCTGATGCAGATTGGCGATAACAAACTCGCCCTTGCCAAAGCCGGCAGTCTTGAAGGAAACACCGGCATCGCTGCTCTGCCAGTCCCGGATTTTGTGTGAGGCGCGGGCGAGGTAAACCGCCGTCGGCGCCGACTCAGTTAGCACAATTTCTGCGTGCGTAGCTTCATCGAGGTGAACATAGAGAAAGCGGCCCTCGCGATAGAATCCAAGCACATTCTTTGATTGCCGCAAGTCCGGCGCCCGCTCGATGTCATCAAACCGGAGCGTGCGGCAGGCGCCGAAATCGCTAACCGTCCAGGTATGCTCACCATTTCGCTCCAGCGTGGTGCTGTAGAATCCCTGCACCATGGCGAGGTAGTCGCTGATAAACATGGGAGCGACCGGCTGCGTGATGGTCGCATCGATCACCTGTCGCAGGGCTGCCAGAGCGGCATGGCGCTCGCCGCTATAATAGTGATAATAAATGTTGATGGGCTTGATGCGGCGCGGCGATTCCGTGCGCTCGAAGGTTTCGAGCACCTGGCGGAATGTGTAGAACGGACCCTGCCAGTCGTTGGTGTAGATGTTCTCATTGGCGTTGGGTGCATAGACTTGCCGGTATCCACCCACTTCCACGCCGAGAGGCGCGAGATGGGTGTAGGACGGATACTGGCGATCGAATATGGAATCGCCGCCGTTGATGTTTGGCAGATTCAATTTCTCGCATAGCTTTAAGGCCGCCGGAGTTGGCTGGCAGTTGCCAGTCCAGAAAAACTGCTTGACTTGCTTGCCTGGCGGCAACAGTTTTGAATTGATGAACGCGACGGAGCCCGCAATCTCCTGCTCGACATCGAATGTGTAGCCGGGAATATCGAGATGGTGACGGTCATAAACATGCTTGCCGGCGAACCGTTCGTCCCAGTAATAGGGATGTGAATAAGCATGACTTGCCGCCTCCACCCAGTCGATGGCAAAGACAGACCTGGCAATCTCGATGAATTTCGGGGCGCGCTCAACCTCACCGACAACGACAGAAACCGATACCGGCCAGCGATATTTCTTCAGGATTTCGTCGCGAATCACTTCGGCACAATAAGATTCCGGTCGCCATTGCGACCGCGAGATAAAGGCGTCGCCGTCGATGTGGCTGGTCCAGACCCGCATGCCGTTGAGGGTTGTGACATCCGGCCGCGGCAGGTCGTGCAGCGCAAAGGCTTCATTGAAGAAGGCAAACGGATTTAGCCGCCATTGCCGTTTGAAGGTCTCTTCGTCTTCATGGATTACATAGGGCGCGGCGGCAAACCCACCTGCTGGTGAGGTGAAAACAAGATCGCTTTTGCTGTCAGGTACATCCCGGCGCTGCAAGGTCAGGTAAATCTGGCTTTGCGGAGACACGGCGCGGAAATGCTGATAATCAGTGATCTCATAATCAAGCCGGCGCTCGAACTCTACCATGTCCGGTACTTTCTGCATCAGCTCTATTCGGGTGAGGTCGTCCGTGCTCTCGACGCTCCCGGGCACGAAACCAAGCTCACGGCAAGAGCGCTGCAAGAGCTCTGACCGCACCGGCAGCAAGGTGTCTCTATCTCTGAAGGCGCCCAGGTTGCCAAATATGACAAACTTGCGCCCGGCTTGCACCTGACGCGCGGCCCAGCTCAAATAAGCCTCCGGCTCCTGCATGGCGTTACTGTAAAACCAGGTCAGCACGCCGCGGTACTTCTGCATGCTGGCTTCGTCCGGCAGGCCGGACTGGATATCGTGGTAGTCGACGCGGCAGCCGAGATAGTTCAGGATGACTTCGGCGTTGGTATGAATGTGGTTGTTTCCGGGAGACTGGCCCTGGCCGCTGTCATACAACGCCAGAATCAGCCGCGAAACCGGCTCACTCTCAAGGCTGCCAGCGAAACAGAACGACAACGCGAGAAAAAAAAAGATCAGCTTTGCAGAAAAACAGTGCATACCATGCCCGACATATAGTATTTCAGTGTCGTAGCATATATCGGCATGGTGGGAGGGTCTTGGTTTAAGTTAAGGGAATTTAACGAATGATAGAATTGACCTATGGTCGCTTTTTCGGGTCTTGCCGATTGTCAAACACAGAATGTATTACTATTTCTTTATCTTCAATTGTATAGAATAGGAAAAAATTTTTCCTTAATTCTTCATGAACTTCTTTCCAGTCATGTTGCGGTTTGGGAACACAATGGCGCCAGAAACTCCGTTTCCCCTGCCAGCGGCGTGGCACAAGGCAGCCGCGCTATCGCGCCGCTGCTAAACTGAGGTTGGCCGCTCGTGCGGGGGGCTGTCCTAAGAGGGGCTAAAGCCCCTCAAATCGGTGTGGCGCTCGCATAGGCCCCGCGCTAAAGCATGGGGATAATAACATGTTTTTTATAACATTAGCTCCGTCATTCAAGGGCGAGGAATAGCCTTCCTCAAGCAAATTCAGAGACTTCAGCAGACAGTGAGTATTCGCCTGCTTAGCATGCCCTGTCCAACTCGCGAGACGCTGTTCCACATTTGCCGGCGGAGCCGCTCGCCACCTCCGGAGCCGCTTCTTGAATGCTCGCACGTTTTTTTGGGTCAAACGGCGGTGCGTGCGAAACACCTGTTGCCCCAGGAACTGCCAGCCGATTTCAGACGGAAATACATAACAGCGCTTCGGGTGGGGCTTCAATCGGAATAACTCCATGAATTGTGAGGTTTGACGTTGCCAGCTCCACAATTGTGGTTTGCTGTTGCCAAACAGAGCACAATCATCCACGTAGCGCAAATACGCCGGACAGTGCAATTCTTCCTTAACAAAATGGTCAAGCGGGCTGAGATAAAGATTTGCAAAGAGCTGGCTGGTGAGATTGCCGATGGGCAAACCCTTTCGCCGTTGTATGG
>CAZVSL010000686.1:0-3221 GCA_964629935.1 uncultured Calditrichaceae bacterium
CTTTGCCCGGTTGCGCCGATGAAACCGCAGCCAGGACTATTAGGCTCAGAATCGTCATTGCGATGGTTTTGTATCTCATTGTGATGTCTCCTTTCAGAGCGTTAAAGGTTGAAGTGAATCTCTTGGTTATAGTTAGATTCAGTAATGTGAAACATCTAAGGTAATCCCTGCTCACGGTCGTTCTCTAAGGGCGCCTCTGGACGGAGCGGCGGGCCAGGTTGTCGCATGCCATCCCTGTGGCGTCGTTTGCGGTGATGCGCGCCCCGGCCATGGAATACATCCTGCATCAATGCCTCGAGGTGTCTTTGCTTATCTGGTGGACATAGACATCGGATATCGCGGAAGTGATAAAATGTCAGCTTTTCAAGCTCGCTGTGCTTGCGCCCGATTTGCGTCGCAATCGAATCTACACGCGCGCTGTCTGCTGCTTCTCCCGTCAGGCCATAAAACAGGCTTTGCTTCAGTTCGCGGATTTCATTTCGCAGTGTTCTTGCGGTCTGAAAATGCTGCTGCTGCAATTGCCCCATTTTTTCAGCCTGGTCCGGCGACAGTTCTAACCTGCGTTTCAGAAAATCGGCCACGTCCCGACGCGGCGGCATGGGTTCTTGCGGCAGTTCCGCGCGTTGGCGTTGCTGATACCACACCGTGGCCAGAGATGATACATTCATCAGCACCAGCAGGACGACGCCCCAGAACAGCAGGCGATTTTTTGTAAAGTAGTTCATTCCTGTTCACCTGTGGTTAACATATAGTCGCTCACTTCCGGAGCATCCAAACCATAAGCGGAGGCAAAGGAATTGATCTCTTGCGCACGGTTTTCCGGGACGGCATGATAACCGATAAGCACACCGAGCGCAATGCCGGCGGCGACCATGACCGGCGCCAGCACAACCTGCCAGTGCTTCCGAACTCGATTTTGTACAGGCTGTTTGTCGCCGGGCTGCAGCGCCTGCAGCCGCTGTCTCAGCCTGACCTCGAAGTAAGGACTGGCTTTCACAGTCTCGACTTCATCCAGATATTGCAACGTCTTCCGGACTTTCAACTCGATGGCTTGTTTTGTCATTTTTCGTTTTCTCATGTCAATCACTCGGCATCTGTTAATTAGACACCTCTCCTGTCAAAAACTTGCGGTCGCATGCTGTATTCGTGTTTTTATGTGCGTGTGATAATGGCTTCACCGCCTGGCCTTAGAATTATCCTGGTGTCACGCCAACAGTCACGCTTCGCTTTCATAATAATCGTAGAGCTTTTTCTGCAAGCTCTTCCTGGCCCGGTTTAGCAGCGACTCCACCGCCGAAACCGTGGTATCCATCACCTCTGCAATTTCCCTGTAGCTCAGATTTTCGTATTTGCTCAGGGTCAGGGCGATACGTTGATTTTCCGCCAGCGAAGCGATGGCGCGGCGCAGCGCCCGAATGCGTTCTTCTTGTTCGAGCGCCATCTGCGGATCGGCGGCATCGGCGTCTGTAAGGTCGGAGGTCTCTCTGGCCGGGTTAAACATCGCCTGCAGGCTGGCAACCATTTGCCGGCGCTTCTTTTTCTTCACCAAATTCAGCGATTTGTTGACGGCAATTCTGTAAATCCAGGTGGAAATCTTCGCGGTCTCACGAAAGTGATGGATAGATTCAAACACCTCGATAAACACATCCTGAGCTACATCTTCCGCATCCTCGCGGTCATGCAGGAAACCGAAACAGGTGTTTACCACCATGTCCTTGTAAGTGTCGATGAGATCGTCAAAGGCATTGACCTTTCCAAGCCTGAGTGCCTCTATGGTTTCAGTTTCGTTCATCATGCCCGTCTGTGGATGATACCCTGTTATGTGTTGGACAACGAAGTATGACAAAACTTGCGGTGGCAAAATAGCTTTTTTGAAGCTGACTGTCAACGCACTTATGCCTCCCATCTCAAGTTGATGACAGAAGTGTGGAGCTGATCCCGAGTAGACCGAAACGGCTATGTTTCTCGGAAACAAGAATTTTTTGCTCTACTTTCTCATTTTCGATAAAATTCACTCTTGATGCACTAGAAAGAGTCAGGTGAAAAACTTGCTTTAACCCATTGATAATTATAATATCAGGAAACTTGAGATTTACCGAAGCTAATTTCAGGTATGATTTTTGTAGACATTGCGTCATGTTAATTATCCTTCGAAGAAAGTACATATCCTCTCAAGCTACACATCAAACCAACTCTTCGAGAGCAAAACCGTGCACGAACTGGTCATTGCGCAATCAATTTTAACCACACTCGAGCGCGAAACTTCGCGCCAAAACTTGCCAGCAGTGAAAGCGGTTGGTGTACGCATTGGAACGCTCAGTGATATCGTACCTGATGCACTCAGGTTTAATTTTGAAGTTATAAAGCAGGACACGCCTTTTGCTCAAACCGATCTAATTATTGAAAGCGTGTCGATGAAAGCACAGTGCACAGCCTGTAAACATGAATTTGAAGTAAAAAGTCTGTTATTTGTTTGTCCTTCATGCAGTAGTGGACAGGTTAAGGTGATACAAGGCGAGGAGTTGGACATCACATATCTTGAGGTCGAGGACTGAGCAGGTCTTCCCCTCAATCGTGTACGCGTTTTACCCCAGGTTAGCATGCATCAATCATTTTAGAGGAGAAACAGATGTCTCGACAGATCCCGATCAAAGAAAAGCTTACATCTGAAAACGACCGTCTGGCTGCTGACATACGCAGTAAACTTGCGAAGGCCGGCGTCTTCACTTTGAACTTTGTTAGCTCACCAGGCTCGGGCAAGACGAGTTTGCTGGAAAAGACCATTGGCGCCCTTGGTGGCGAACTGGAGATTGGCCTGATTGCCGGTGACGTGCAAACCGAAAACGACGCTGACCGGCTTATCCGTGCCGGCGGCCACATCGTCCGACCTCTGGTGACGGGCGGCGCCTGTCATCTCGATGCCAGAATGGTGGCCCGCGTGCTGCCGGAATTCGATCTGCCGAAGCTGGACATGCTGTTCATTGAAAATGTCGGTAACCTGGTGTGTCCATCGTCATTCGATCTGGGCGAAAACATGAAGGTTGTGCTCATCAGTACCACGGAGGGAGACGACAAGCCTTTGAAATATCCGGCGATGTTTCGCCGCTCACGGGTTATGGTCCTAAACAAGATCGACTTGCTCGGTACCTCAGACTTTGATATGGCGCGGGTTAAACAAAACGCACTACAGATCAATGGCGACTTGCAGATATTCGAGGTGT
>CAZVSL010000687.1:0-3219 GCA_964629935.1 uncultured Calditrichaceae bacterium
TTGCGACTTCAGCCGATACTTTGCCAGCATTGCTAAGAATCTCGTAATCGTTGAATTGCAGGAATGCATCCAGTTTGGTTACCCAGTCTTGCATCGTCATTGGTATCTGCCGCTCTGCTTGGTTTTCGGCGTAATCTAAATACATTGTGACAATGCGATTGAGCTCCTTGATCTCCTTTTCTTTGAGGTAGTTCTTTGCGATTGCTGTATCCGTTTTCTGAATCTTCCCTTTGGGAGCGTTCTTCCAGGTCGTTAACCCCATATTTGCTTTTGAAGCATCGGCACGTGTAGCGATAATTTCGGCCGCAGTCTGCCCTGTGATAGCCCAGTGCAATTTGTTTTGTACGGTCTGGTAAAACAAATGAGTGATGGGCGCCTGGGGGTCATAATCAATGCTGCATTGGGCATAGATGTCGGTAATTTTCTGGTAAAATCGCCGTTCGGAAGCACGAATCTCGCGGATGCGTTCCAGTAATTCATCGAAATAATCTTTGCCGAAACGTTTCCCTTGTTTCAGACGCTCATCATCAAGGACAAATCCCTTGACAATGTATTCTTTAAGAACGCGAGTAGCCCAGATGCGGAATTGCGTAGCCTGATAGCTATTGACCCGGTAACCCACCGAAATGATGGCATCGAGATTGTACATGTTAGTCAAATATTTCTTGCCATCCGCGGCAGTTATTCGAATTTTTCGAATAACTGCCTCTTCATGCAGTTCACCACTTCTAAAGACTTCTTTCAAATGGTAATTGATAGTATGCACTTCCACCCCAAAGAGCTCAGACATTTGTTTCTGAGAAAGCCAAAAAGTCTCATCCTCAAAGTAGACTTCTACACGTACCGTTCCTTCCGGTGACCTATAAAGTATAACATCGCTTGATTGGCTCATTATATCATACCTCTCTTGTGAACCCCAGCTCCTGCAAATACCCCCGCATCTCCTTCTGCACTTCCGCCAACTGTTTGTCCAAATCATCGATCTCACGCTGCACGGCCGGAATATCGATCTCCTCTTCTTCCTCAAATGTATCCACATAGCGCGGGATATTCAGATTGAATTCGTTTTCTTTGATCTCGTTCAAGCCGGCGCGGTAGCTGTATTTCTCAATAGCGGCTAATTTGCGGTAGGTTTGCACGATCTTGTCGAGGTCCTGTGCGCGGAGTTTGTTCTGGCGCGTGCCCTGTTCATATTCACGGCTGGCATCGATGAACAAGACATCAGTGGATTTCTTGCCCTTGTTGAAGATCAGGATGGCCGCCGGGATGCCGGTGCCGAAGAACAGCTTTTCCGGCAGGCCGATGACTGCTTCCAGCAAATTTTCCTCAATCAGGCGCTGGCGAATCTTGCCCTCGGCAGCGCCGCGAAACAGCACGCCGTGCGGCACGATCACCCCGACTTTGCCGGAGCCGGCAACCGCGGTTTCCACCATGTGGCTGATAAAAGCGTAATCCCCCTTGGATTTTGGCGGTATGCCGCGATGGTAGCGGTTGAACTCATCGGGCTCTGCGTTTTCCTGGCCCCATTTGTCCAGGGAAAACGGCGGATTGGCGACCACGATATCGAACTTCATCAAGCTGCCGTTTTCATCCAGCAGCCGGGGATTGTTCAGGGTATCGCCCCATTCGATGCGCGCGGCATCCAGTCCGTGCAGAAACATGTTCATTTTTGCCAGCGCCCAGGTGCTGCCATTGCTTTCCTGGCCGTAGACTGCCACGTCGTGGCTGCGGGCTTGCTCTGCAACGGTAATTACAAGCGAGCCGGAACCGATGGCAGGATCACAGATACGGCAACCCGGGGTCGGGTTCAGCAGCCTCGCCAGCAGAGCGCTGACTTCCTTCGGTGTGTAGAACTCACCGCCCTTTTTGCCGGCGTCGCTGGCAAAACGCTCGATGAGATACATGTAAGCATTGCCGATGATGTCCTCTGTGCCAATGACCGATGGCCGAAAGTTCAATGCGGGCTTGCTAAAATCGTCGATGAGATTCTTGAGACGACGGTTGCGGTCTTTGGTCTGTCCCAGGTTGCTTTCTGAGTTGAAATCGATGTTGCGAAACACGCCTTCAAGTTTGAGTTTGTTGGCTTCTTCCACGGCCGCCAGCGCCTTGTTGATGATGTCGCCAATGTCGGGCTCGTTCTTTTTGGAAACGATATAGTCGAAGTCGCTGCGCGGCGGCAGAACAAACGGCTCCCGCGCCATTTTGCGCTGGATAAGCTCCGGCTTGTCGCCGTATTTTTTCTTATAGAGTTCATAGTGGTCTTTCCAGGCATCACTCAGATACTTGAGGAATAGAAATACCAGGATGTAGTTCTTGTACTCTGCCGGGTCTACAACACCGCGAAAGGTGTCACAGGCAGACCACAAGGTGGCGTTGATTTCTTGTTGCGTCGGTCTTTTGTTAGAGCTGTGCATTCTTTTCCCCTCCGCTGGCTGTTTTCAAAAGTTGGGCCTCGATTATTTTCCTGCGACTATTCTGGATTCGTGATTGCAAGTGATTTTCCAGCTCCAGCAACTGTTGCGTGCGCACAATCTGTTGCTGCAATTTCAATGATGGTATGGGAACGTGCAGCTTGCTAAGGGCGGCCTTGCTGATCGCGGGTATGGAGGAGCCTTTGGCATTTTCTTTCAGAAATGTTTGCGCCGGGCTTTGGTTGATGTACCAGGCGAGATATTCAGGCATGACGTCGGGCGCGGTTACTCTGATGATCAGGAAATTTGCTGTGACTATGGCCCGCTCAACATGTCGGTCGATGTGTGTGGCAAAATTATGCGCGCCCTTTGCGATGAACAGAAGGTCTCCCGGTTTGACAAAATGATGCGGCTTAGGTTGAATCCCTTTAACCGTAACCAACTTTCCGTAATTTAGTTTTGTGTGATTCTGCAAATCGCTCATTTGTATCACAGCAAGATCACCGTTCGCCTCATGGTTAATTGCTTTTCGAAAAGGGTAGCCGGAATGTATTTCAGCGATTTCTATGATTCTCTTCATTGCGTCGATATAGCTCATGAACCAAATAGCTTTAAGAATTTGGTTAAGACAATACCAAAGATTAACCCAAGTGTCAAGTTTGTTTTGTAGTATTTAGTTTATTGCAAATTTAAAAGAATTTGGACTGCCACCCAATTCGCTTGAATCTCTCCCATTATCTTCTATCTTTCGATTAAAATCCACTGAGAAAAACCAATGCCCCTGCAACGCACCGAAGCCATTATCCTG
>CAZVSL010000688.1:0-805 GCA_964629935.1 uncultured Calditrichaceae bacterium
TAGGCAATGACAATTTCGATTTGGTTTGGTCTCAGCAATTTGACCGCTGGTCAGATGATGAAGGCCATGGCCTGACCGTTGCAGACTTGGACAACGACGGCAATGAGGAAGTGCTGATTACAGCCGAGACCAATCTCTTCGTCTACGAGTGGGATGGTACTACATTTGAATCTGGCGGCGGCTTACCTGATGAACCGACAGCGACGGCTGCTCTTGTTCCGGACAACTCGGGTAACACCTGGGTCCGCCAGCTTCGGGTAGTCAATCTGGATTCGGATCCCGAACAGGAACTTGTCATGGGCTATTTTGGTCAAGCGGGACTTTATATGGTTATTATGTCTTTGCCCAGCCAGGATTTCGAAGTCGCCGACTGGAAAGTTGAATATGGTGATGACTTCCCGCCGTGGCGAATGGGTGGCATTACGATCGATGACTTTGATAGCGATGGAAACATGGAGATTTTTACCAGCAATTTTCAGGATGCGCCGACGACCCGCTTGTATGAGAACGACGGTGTTGACAATTATGTGATCAAGTTCAGCACATTGCCGGAGAATCTGGTCCTGAACCCCTCCTTTGACGATGCCTTTGCCAACCCCATATTCCATGATTTCGATAGCGATGGCGATGGCGAGCTTGTCATGACGGATACGCACGGCAAGGTATTCGTGATAACAAAAGAGTCGTCTAATAATTTCACGGATTTCGGTCCGTCTGCATGGAACTTTGTATTCAGATGGGAGAATGTTGCTGACAATGGCTTTGTCCGGAGCGGCTTTCTGGGTGATTTGGACCAGGACGATAA
>CAZVSL010000688.1:815-3217 GCA_964629935.1 uncultured Calditrichaceae bacterium
GGATTTAGAGTACCAGGGCGGTCCTGTCACGGAAGCGAGCAGTTGGGTTCCTTATGAAATCTACAAAGGCCACAAGTTGGTCTTCGGCTACTTGCGTCCGGCCGGCGACCTCGATGGAGATGGCAGGGGAGAGATCGTAATTGCCGGTAACGGTGATCCGGTGGCGAATCTGCAGATTATCGAGAACCAGGATGCCGTAACACAGGTCAAAGAGTTGCGCACTGCAGTTCCGCAAGAGTTTACGCTGTATCAGAACATGCCGAATCCTTTTAATCCCCAAACCAGAATCCGTTTCGACCTTGAAAATGGTGGTGAGGTCTCACTTGTTATCTATGATGTCCTGGGCCGTAAACTGCGGACGCTGGCAGTCGGTGTACACACTGCTGGATCTCATATTGTAGTCTGGGATGGAAAGGATGACTCTGGACGCACGGTAGGAAGCGGCCAATATTATTATAGTCTTCGAGCCGGAAATGTTCAGGAGACTAAGAAGCTGATGTTGCTCAGGTAAACGGGGGGCTGGAGCAATTCCGAGAATGAAGCGTGTCATGTTCATTTGTTCAGGCAACATTTTCCGAAGTGTCACAGCGCAACGCGCCTTGTCGAAGGAAGTGGGCTTAGGTGATGCCGATGATTCCGTCGTCGCAGACTCAGCTGGGACAAATACCGCACAAGCCGTCATGAGACCTGACTTGATGAATGCCTGGAAGAGTCAGGGATTATGCTTCGATGATCCCAGGCCGCGACAGGTCACTAAAGAGTTGTTGGAAAGGGCTTCGGTGGTGATAACTATGGGATGTGATCACCAGGACCTCATCTGGGAACGATTTGGAATGGATTCATACTTGTTTAATCAGATAGCATACGGCAGGAATGAACCAGTGCTTGATGTTAGCGACATATTCGAATATAGCGAAATCAATTCAGATGCGGCCACCACGTATATCGAAAAAACGGTTCGATACATAATCTCTGCGACGCCTTATGTCTTTCAAGGACTCAACAGGATTTGGGGAAAAGTGTGAGCAAAAAGTTCGTCAGGAAGGAGTGAATGTTTGAAGTCAAAAGCAAAATCCCAGCCACCCAATGTGGTTGTTTTCTTCACAGATCAGCAACGCTGGGACACAACTGGTATTCATGGTAATCCGCTGGAATTGACGCCAAATTTCGACCGTATGGCACAACGCGGAACGCACGTTTACAATTCTTTCACCTGCCAGGCCGTTTGTGGGCCAGCACGGGCAGCGCTGCAAACGGGCATGTACGCCACTCAAGTCGGATGTTACCGTAACAGCATCCCGTTGCCCCTGGAGAGCCGAACATTGGGTCATCTGTTCCGTGAGGCCGACTACAAAACCGCTTATATTGGTAAATGGCATCTTGCGGATGAGGAGCCGGTTCCAAAAAACAAGCGCATGGGATATGACTATTGGCTGGCTTCCAATCTGTTAGAATTCACCTCGAACGCTTACAGCACTGTGGTTTATGATAATGACAACAAGGCCGTCAAGTTGCCAGGATATCGTGTCGATGCGCTGACCGATGCGGCGATCCGATACATTGATAGGCATCAGCGCGACCCATTTTTTCTTTTCATCTCGTACCTGGAACCCCATCATCAGAATTCGTTGGATGATTATCCGCCACCTGACGGTTACCGTGAACGCTACATGGGGCGATGGATTCCACCTGACCTGGCCGCGCTTGGCGGCTCCACCCATCAGCACATTGCTGGATATTTTGGCATCGTAAAAAGACTTGATGAGGCGTTTGCTCGAATTCTCGATGCCCTGAGGAGTCTTGAGCTTACTGAAAATACGGTCGTTCTGTTTACCTCTGACCATGGTAATCAATTCAAAACGCGCAATGAAGAATACAAGAGGTGCTGCCACGAGAGCTGCATACGCGTGCCAATGGCTTTTCAAGGGCCTGAATTCGACGGAGGCGGAAGGATAGAAAAATTGGTCAGCACGGTTGATATTGCACCTACACTTTTGGATGCCTGCGGCATTCCCGTTCCAGAGAACATGCAGGGGCGTTCTATTATGCCGTTGGTTCGTCGAGATCGCCAACAGTCAGAGACCTGGCCTTCTGAGGTGCTAATTCAAATCAGCGAGTCTCAGGTTGGGCGGGCTGTACGAACCAGGCGATGGAAATATGGTGTCGATGCCCCAGACAAAGATGGATGGAATGACCCCGATTCAGAACACTATGTCGAGCAGTTTCTCTATGACTTAGAATCAGATCCCTATGAACTTACAAATCTTGCTGGAATGGAGTCTCACCTGGAGGTCTCGTCTGTTATGCGGCGGCTGCTTATGGAGCGCATGAAGCAGGTAGGAGAAAAACAACCTGACATTGAGCCTGCAAAAGTCCGGGCAAGCAATGAACGGATGGTTTCA
>CAZVSL010000689.1:0-3216 GCA_964629935.1 uncultured Calditrichaceae bacterium
GGTGTACCCACTGGATGACATTGTAGCGCACGTCCAGCGGATCCACGCCTGCGGGCAGCAGTTTGACCTGGAATGCGTCTTTGTAGCCGACGGCTTCGAACGCTTCATTCCACCAGCTTGCGCCCTCTATCAATGCGGAACGTATGGGCTCCGGTGCGCCGGGATCGACGTAGTAAACGATGGGCGTAACGGCTTCGCTGACAGCAGCCGCCGGCTCCTTCTTCTGCAGGCGATGGCGCGCGATGAACCGCTTGACCAGTGGCTCCGAAATCGGTGTAGCATAATCCTGATAACGAATGCCAAAGAAGCCGGCACGCGGATCGGATTTGCGCGGCTGGTAATCATCGTCAGGCAGCTTGACAAAGGAGTGGTGCTGCCGCACCGTAATGCTCTGCGGTGATGGCGCCACCTGGCGCACCCACTCACCCGCCGCGTTGCCCACAAAGGTCAGCGTGACCTCGACTTCTGTATTCTCAGGAAAATTCTTGGAGCGCGGCATATAGAAAGCCGAGCGTGTCTCATCCAGCTTGTATTCGCCCTGCTCCGTACGCTTGAGCGTGCCGATGACATCGTGGGCATCGCGCAGATAGAAAGCGGTGGCATCCACCAGCACGCGCTGGTCGTGTTCGGCAGCAACGGTGAAGCCCCACAGAACCGATTCCGCAAAAGCCTCCTGCACCGACTGTCGCTCGTCAGGATTATCGCTGATGGCGCGATAGCCGTAGTTCGGCTGTACCAACAACACCTTCGGTCCAATACGCCGGAATTGCACCACCCGGCTGTCACCGATCTGGCCGCGGTCGAGTCCGATATCGTTCGAGCCCACGCCGGCAGAGAGGGAATTAACATACAGAATTTCTTCCCACTTTTCTATTTCCAGCCAGAGCTTGCCTTCCTCTTCATCCCAATAGAAGTTGAGAAAGCCATCGAACTTTTGCATAGCTCTGGTCTTGTCAGCAATTGAGGGTAAGCCGTCGGATTCCTGACCTGCAAGAACAGGCAAGCTCAATAAAATCAGGGTCAAATGAATCAACATCGCCAGATGCTTCAATATATCCTCCTTCGGGAAATTGCATACTCTGATTTGCAGATTCTATCTGCCGTGGAAGGGCAAAAGAAGATATGCAACCGTAATGTCAAGATCAAGCTATGCTATGGCAATTGATGCTACTATGAGCCAGAGCTTTGGCGCTAATCGACAAATATCAGTGAAAATCTGTACTATTAGCCGACAACATTGTGTTTTTTGGGAAATGTTCTTTTAGCCACTGATTGACACTGATGAAACACGGATTTCTTTTTTCACCACAAAGACACGAAGGAACAGCAGGACCACCAAGGAGGCTTTGTCGACATAGTACCATTCATCTTTTGGTTCACTCTCTTTATGTTCCTTGGTGTTAGGTGGTGACGTGTGGTTGATCTGTTCTTTGTGTTTCTTTGTGCCCCTTTGTGTCTTGGTGGTTAGACCTGTTTCCCCACGGGTATTTTATCAGTGAAAATCCGAGTGTATCAGTGGCTGAAACATCAAGGCCTCTGGTTGCGGCCTGGCCGCGCTGTGAGCATCCGTGGCTTCTCTTCAGGAAGACCGCAAACAAAAAAGGCCGGTATGAGTTACCGGCCTTGTCAAGCTCAGATTTGAAATACTGTTATGACTTTTTCTCAGTCATGGTCTTGCGCGTGAATTCCGACTTGCTCTCCACAACGCTGCCGTCTTTCATTTCCATCTTGCCGTGGACCTTAAACTTGTTTTCATCCACTTTTTCTGTCACCCGCGTGTAGGTGCCGTTGGCATCCTCCCAGACCATGGTCACTTTGTCGCCTTCGCGATGGCCGGCGCCTTCCGACATGGTGCGAAAGTTGTCGATCCAGTAGCCATGCAGTTTACCTTCCTCGCCCTTGGTGATGGCGCCCATACCGTGAAAAGTCTGCTCACCCATCTCACTCTTGACCTCGATCATAAAAAACTGGCCATCCAATCCCATGCGGCAGTTCATGTTCTCTGTGTACTCGCCCATGGGACCGACGGTCTTGCCTTCCCACTCGCCAGCCATCCAGCTCATAAACTCATCTTCAAGAGGCGGCGGTTGCTTCATAGCCTGATCCATCGATTTCTCCTCTTCCTGGGCAAACAAAGGCACTGCCAAACACAGAACCAGAACCATGAGACATGTTTGCAATTCTCGCATCGTATAACCTCCTATGTTATGAAAATATGACGGAAACGGCAAAATTTATACAGAACGGTATCGAAAGTCAAGTATTGCGATATGATTGTGACAGTTTTTTAACGACAAATTTTAGCTAAATCGACCCACCGATTAAAGGCGTCACAGTCATGGAATTTTCAACTGCCATCTTGCTGAGCGTTTTCCTTTGCCACCCTCTCCGCCTGATTCCGCAGAAAACCGTCAAGGGTTGCGCGGACCAAGAATCGGCCGTTTGCGACGACTGCGTAAATCAACTTGGTATTACTTATATTCTCAAGTGGATTAGCCTCAAGCAGCACAACATCCGCCAGCTTGCCTGCTTCAATCGTCCCCAGCGAGTCAAGACGCCCCATAAACCGGGCTGGTTTGATTGTCGCTGACTGCAAGGCAGCCAATGGCGACAGGCCCGCTGCCACCATTTCACGCAGCTCATCGTGTAAGCTAAATCCGGCATAAATATAAGGCGTGCCGAGATCAGTGCCGGCCAGGAGGTCCACCCCCGCCTTATCCATTTTACCGACCAATTCTTGCTTGAGTGCATAATTCTGTCGACGTTCGTCAGGTGTCAGCCCGCCCATCCGTCGATTCGGCTGAAGCCAGTTTTGTTTGATCGATTCCGGCACGTATTTCAGCCGTTCATCAGACCGAAATTCACTGTCAAGGTCTGCCAGCGCAGACGCGCGATTGGAGACGAGCGTGGGACATTGCCAGGTGCCATTTCTGGCAAAATGAGCACACAGGCTGGTCGCGAGACTATCATCAAACGAGTGAATGATCTTCTTCTGTGATGCGAAGAATGCCTTGACGAATTCGGCTGGCGGTGGATTCTGATTCTGGACGCCCTTTTCCAGGAATCGGCGCGTTTCGGCCCGCAACTCGGCAGCATGAGGCGAGCACGCCTGTAAAAGCATATTGAGATGCTCCATACTCGCCATCCCGGCTGTGGACGCTGCTCTTGCACTCACAACCATGGGCAGATGACCCACAACCGGAATATTCTGGCGTT
>CAZVSL010000690.1:0-3202 GCA_964629935.1 uncultured Calditrichaceae bacterium
TGCAAGAAATCTTTCTACCAGCTCATAATGTGTGGCGGTTGTATCCCGGCCGTTTCGTGTGACTTTCCGCAAGTAGTTCTCCAGCTTTGCGGAATCGATGCCAATGGAATATTCCGCTGCAACGATCAGCTTGAACAAAGAATCCGTGTTGCGCTCGATTCTGCGCAATGCTTTGAATTTGAGCCCATCTGGCAACTGTGCATTGAGCTTGTTCAGTAGCTCTTGCTCCGGCACATCCACGATGGTTTCAAAATCCAGATACTCCTCCGCGCTTTCCATGCCCACTCCCAACGCAGGCCCGAACGAGATAACCGGCGCCGGATGAAAGCCTTCGCTGAATTTGAGCGGAATAATGGAGCGGCTGAACGCGCGCGTGAAGGTTCTGGTCAAATCCAATGCCGAAAGATAGCGAAACTCGCCCAGCTTGCTGTAAGCTGCCCGATATTTGGATACTGCTCGAATCCCACCGCTGTCTGAATGGAAACCTCGACGCCCTTCTCCAGGGTATTCCAGCTCTCGATACGCTCGCTGCGAATGGCATCGAGGTCGCACTCCAGGCCGCAATGGTAGCAGACGAGCTTGTCACTCTCCGACGGTTTGCCGAGATCTGTACGATCCATGTCAGATTTCTTTTTATAAGGCTTTTCGCAGGCTGGCGAGAATTTTCCTTTCAAGGCTCGCTTGAGCTCTTTGATGAGCCAATCCTTCTTGACCAGGGAGTCGAGGTGGTCCCACGGCAAAGGCGCGTATAGCGGAATGTCTTTTAACCACATTTCCGTATCGATTTGCAATTCGTCAAAGACTTCGCGCCAGGTCTCCAGGTCAAGCTGATCGGTCCAGGCATCAAAACGGCAGCCGCGGCGATAGGCCAGCTCGACAGCCTTGCTCAGTCTGCGGTCGCCGCGAGAAAAAATGGCTTCGAGCCAAGTATGCTCGACATCGTGCCACTTGAAACGCAAACGCTTGTATGGCCGGATCAAGCTGAGCAGGTATTTCTGTTTTTCGCGCAACGATTCCAGGTCTTCCACGCCCAGCCACTGAAAAGGCGCGTGCGGCTTGGGAATATGTGACGACACGCTTATGGTGACCTGCGCCTTTTTACCGTGCTCGTTTTCCGCCAGCTCGAGAATTTTGATCCCGAGGTCCACAATTGCTTTCAGATCCTCCTCTGTCTCCGTCGGCAGACCGATCATGAAATAGAGCTTAACGTGGCTCCAACCGTTGCGGAAAGCAGTATTGGCGCCTTCGAGTATGACGTTTTCGGTGATGCCCTTGTTGATAACATCGCGCATGCGCTGGCTGCCAGCCTCAGGCGCGATGGTGAACCCGGAGCGCCGCACTTTTGACAGGCTCTCGCCCAGATTGTCGGTCATGCCATAGACGCGCATAGAGGAAACAGCCATGGCAGTCTGGCGTTTCTCCAGCTCTTCACTCAGCTTCTGCGCCAGCGGTCCGATACAACTGAAATCCGCGGTTGAAAGCGAGGTCAGCGAAGCCTGGTCGAATCCGGTTTTATCCAGGCTGTCGAAGATGGTCTGAATGATATCTTCAGGCTTGCGTTCGCGTACGGGCCGGTAGATAGTACCGGCCTGGCAGAAACGGCAGCCTTCGGTGCAGCCCCTGGCAATCTCGATGGACACGCGATCGTGGACGATATCGCCGTGCGGAACGAGAATATCAGCAGGAAACGGATACTGGTTGATGTCTTCGACATAGGTGCGCTTTACCGGAAACGGCGCGTCTTTGCTGCCGCTCACGACTTCAAAGCCAGTTTCCGGGTCGATTCGCGTCTCGTACAGCGAGGGTACGTAAATGCCGTCGCAATGCGCCAACTCGACCAGAACCTCACGCCGAGACCTGCCGCTGTCACGCAATTCGATGAAACGGTCGATGACCTTTGGGAACGCCTCCTCCCCATCGCCAATCAAAACGCAGTCCAAAAAATCAGCGATAGGCTCTGGTGAAAATGCGCACGGTCCGCCAGCGATGACCAGAGGATCCTTCTCGGAACGGTCGTGGGCATATAACGGGATGCCGCCCAGCTCCAGCATGGTCAGGATGTTGGTATATTCAAGCTCATATTGCAGGGAGAAGCCCACCACATCGAACTCATTCAGCGGCGTTTGCGTCTCCATGGAAACCAGCGGCAGCTTTTTTTCGCGCAGTTGGGCTTCCATGTCGATCCAGGGTGTGTAACAGCGCTCGGCGGCCGTGTCTTCGCGTTTGTTCAAAATTCCATACAGGATGCGCAGTCCCAGATGCGACATACCGATCTCGTATGTATCCGGGAAACAGAGCGCGACGCGCTTTCCCGCCTCTGCCTTTGATTTACGAATTACATTCCATTCATTGCCAAGATATCGCACAGGTTTTTGAATTGAGCCAAGAATGTCCTCGTAAATATGAGCCATAATATCACCTATGGTTTTGGTTTGTAACCCTAAAGCCCCACCGCACGGAAATACCGTAGGTCGCTTCTTTCAACTCCTGGTCGACCATGTAATAAGAAAATAAACACGGCTCAGGCGGACCGCACGGCTTAAAACTGGACTATGCTTTTTTGTTTTCTGATCCGCGTCGATCGGCGCGATCAGTGCGATCCGTGTTCCTACAAACACTTCAATTCTCCACCAGCGCCCTCAGTCTGGCAAGATTCTCGCGATCTCTCTTTGCGTCTCCGGGCGTCTCTATTATGAACGGGACATCGCGAAAACGAATGTCCTGCACGAAATTGGCAAACGCCTGCAAGCCGAGCTCGCCTTCACCAATATGCTGATGCCGGTCGCGCTTGCTGCCGAGACCAAATTTGGAATCGTTGGCGTGAATGACGCCGATTTGGCTTGCGCCAAGTATGTCATCGACTTGACGGATGGTCTCTGCGTAGCCAGCCGCATCCCTCAGCTCGTATCCGGCAGCGAACAGGTGACAGGTATCCAAACAGAAGCCGATTCGCTCCTGCGCCTCCACCTGCCCTTTTATCTCGGCAAGTTGTTCGAAGCGATGGCCGAGATTGGTCCCCTGACCGGCTGTAGCCTCCAATAGAACCGTAACCGCAACGTCAGCGCAGCGTTCGATTACTCTGTTCAGACTCTCAGCAATTCTGCTCATGCCTACGGCCGGGCCAGCACCAAGGTGTGAGCCGGGATGCACGATCACATACGGAATCCCGAGCACACCGGCGCGCCGCAGCTCGACGACGAAA
>CAZVSL010000691.1:0-3198 GCA_964629935.1 uncultured Calditrichaceae bacterium
TCGCAATCACCTGTGTGTCGCCGCCGGTACCACCTGACAGCAGGATGCCATGCGAGGCGCCGGCCGGGTTATTGATCGTGCAATGCTCCACCGTGCCGCTGGTCTGCACCAGATACACACCCTGCTCGGTGAAATCCCGGATGGTACAGTTGCTGACCGTGACGTTATCAGCGGCGTAGGCGTACACACCTTTGGCGGCATGCTCGATGATAGCGTGCCCGATGGTCCCGCTCGAGCCATTGTTGAACTGGATGCGGCCCCACGTGCCGGAGGCGCCGCTGCGGGTGAAGGTGACTTCATTGCCGGACTGGCCGTTGACATCGAGGGTCCCGTTGATGATGAGTTTGACTCCGGAATCGAATTCAATGGTGGTACCTGCTTCAACGGTAAGGGTTACGCCGGACTCAACCGCTATGTCATCCGTAATCTCGATAGTTCCGGACCACCATGAGTCTTCGCTGATTTCACCTGAACTGAAGTTTTCAACAAAATCAAATTCCATATCTGTTCCACTATCATAATGTATATTTGTAATCGCCAGGTCAGTTAATGAATGCGAGAAGAAGAAAGCATATCCGGTTTCTGTAGCTGGATTTGTCCATGGAGTGAATTGTGATTTATTAGAGGGGTTGAAAAAATCAGTGACGAAGCCCCGAGCTTCACCGCCTCCTACTCCGTCATCCAACCAGTCCTCTCCATGAATATCAACTGCGGTAGCAATTTCAACATCCATTCCGCCGAGGGTATTGTAATTTCCATATGATTTATTCAGATGCCAAATAATCAATCCTGTTCCCCCGCTACTCAAGTAGGCATCAGAACCAGTCCCCTGCCGATTCTCAACAATGAAATGCTCATTAGTCGCACCTCCTGGTATCCTGATTCTTGCTACATTGTAAGCTCCCGTTGATGGTGCAACTCGAGTGTCTGTAATTATTACGGTTTGTGACTGGTCTCCGGTTTGCGTAGGGTCGATTTCATTTATCCATGAGCTTTGAATCCAGCCGAGGTAAATGAGCAGGAACGCGGGCATAGGTTGGGTCACATTAAAATGCTGAAAATGCATGATATTATAAATCCCGCTCGGTTGATTTGTGTATTGATCCTTAAGCTGTCTGTCGCTGGTGCCATTTGTTGAAAGTAGGTGACCATATTCATGGGCCATGTGCCATTTGTGTACACTTTCCTCATCGTTACCCCAACCGCCCCATTCAATGAGTGCACCACATCCAGAATAGTAAGACGAGTTATGGCTCAAGATCGCGACAGCACTGCCACCGTCGAAGACATTTCCCCCATAGAAAATAAAAACGACATCAATGTTGTTAAAAATCGTATTATCCTCAGCCCAGGCTTTATCCAATATCTCGGTGTTGAGTTCTTGTATTCCAGTTGAAGTAGCACCGCCTTGATAATGGCTTCTTGCATGATCCGTTTCAAAGGCGTCGCCTCCAAAAGGATCGAATACTGTCACATTTACATGATGTGTATTGTAGGACATTTCGTCATAATAATCTTCCTGGTGTTGTGACACTGTACTGGCAAATGTAGGGATTTCATTAGTCCCTGAAGTACCCCCACTTGTGAAATACGCATAAAGCACAAGGATCTCCACATTGGAAGTATTTGGCAAAATCAAGGAGGAGCCACCTGCTCCACCGCACACCTGGGCTTGAAGACCAAAAGGAATTACTCCCATAGCAGTTAGTAGAAGAATGAACTTCGTCAACCATTTTCTTTTTTGTTTCATGGCTAACCTCTTTCTTTGATGATAATACTGCGCTTACATAATTGTCACATAGTTATTGGACACATCATTCACATTACCAAGAAAAGCTAGTCTAGCTCATTTCTTTCATCATCATCACCTCCTTTACATAGTCTTGATGCAAATCATTTTCTGAATACCTCTTACCGAAAGCGGCGCTTAATTTGGGTCCATGTCGTGTATTTGGTTTTAACATGGGTTATGACAGGATATTTCTTACCATTAATGAAAGCGCTTTTCAAAGCCATTACTTGGTTAGTACCTCTTTGTCGAACAAGTCCAATATTTGCCGCAAATTCATAGAGAAAACGAGAGCCTGAGTTGTTATCTGTGATCAGAAATTCCAGAACGTCCGCAAAAGTCCCGGCCGGGACTGCCAATGAATCCTTCCTGCCGATGAGTTCCACAACCATTTCTTCGAATGCATTCGGTGGCGTAAAAGTTATACTATCACCGACTGCCGCCGCAAAGTCAAAAATGATGCGCTCAGTTGAGTCATCTTCAACAAAGAGTATTAATTCCTTAAGTGAATCCTGACGCGCAAAACTCGCGGAAATAACAAAAAAATATCCCGGTGCTGCTGCTTGATAAAGAAGATTTCCTTTGATCATGACAGAATCTTCAATCACGACCTTTCTATTCTTCACGCCCGGCGCAAACTGCTCTTCATACGTCCATGAATTGCCGACCCGCAATGGGAAATAGTCGACACTGTCATCCGGAACGGAAGCGAAATTAGATGGCTTATTCAGCTTGCCATTTCTTTCACGGAAAGAGGTGATTAGCCAATTGTCATCTTCGTTTTTTATGAAATCCAACACAACCTCGCCTTCGACCATAGTCGCAGGTGCATGGTTCAATTCCAGGCTCATCCGGTAATTGTAGGCGGATTGTCTGCTGCTATCTGTCACAATCATATCTCCCGCCCGTTGCATCTCCAGGTTAATTCTTGTTGCCTGCTCAAACAATTTGTCATGGATGCGTTTTTCGGTGTCATACCCCCATAATTCAAGCATGCCATCAAAGAATGAAATCTGACGGCTATACTTCTCCATGTAACGCTTGAGATTTTTTTCGTTGTAGGCTAAGGCCAGATTTTCAACCACACTTTCAGGTTGGGATAAGTTTGATTCGGAGTCAATTTCGGTTGGCTGGAGACATCCTGTTAGCAACAAGGACATGACGACGCCAAACAAAACATCACTCGTGTTGGATAGGGCTTTGTTTTGACTATTCATCTGTTTATTCTCCATTTAGTTAAGTTATTAAAGATCAACAACCTTTCCAAACGGTTTATTTTGGATCACCATTCTCACTTCAACAATGTCATGGAACCTGTGTAAAGAACTCGATTGTCTGATTTGATCATATAGTAAATACGGAGTCCTCATTTGCTACTCTGAGATAGCGTGTTGCAAAGAAAGCTTCGA
>CAZVSL010000692.1:0-3188 GCA_964629935.1 uncultured Calditrichaceae bacterium
GCGATACTGATCTGCCCGACAACACGGCCAGCGATACGGTGTATGTTACGCATATATTGCGGGAATGTGCCCTCAATGTCAGTACAACGGCCAGCGTGGATACGATCTCAGCGGGAGATGAATTCTCTTATTTTATTACCATCGAAAATGTGGGGCTGAATGTCGCCGCCGGCGTGACGCTGCGCGATACCTTGCCGGAATTCGTCACGGTCATCGAACCGGCTGCACTGGCGTCTCAGGGCCGCGTGCTTAGTTGGGATTTTGCGACGATCGAAAACGATACCTCGGTGACGTTTCGCGTGCGCGTCGATGAAAACCTGCCTGATGTGGCCGATCTAACCAATCGCGTCGCTGTCAATGGCGCGTGCGGGGATGTCGTTGTGAACAATTCCGCGCAGAACACAGTTGTTGTGCGCCGCCCGGTTCCCGTTGCAGCCAACTGCGATGTGCAGCTCACGAAAGGGGTGAGCGCAGATAGCGTGTCCTATGGCCAGGAGTTTGTTTATTTGCTGCGCGTACAAAATCTCGGCCCCAACTCCTGTCGGGACCTGCTGGTTAAAGATGCGCTGCCCCCGGAAATCGTGCCGGTTGCATTTTTGAGCCAGCAGCCGGACTCTGCAGCCGGAGATACACTGTACTGGCGCCTGGCCACACTGGCTGCACAGGCGACGTTTGACATCGAATTCAGGGCTGTCTGCCCGGCTGCGAGTCAATCTTCCGGCGCCCCGCGGTCCTTTATGAATACCGCCTTAGTCGCCGCTGCTAACGATACAAATGCTGCCAATAATTTTGCCAGCGCCACGGTGGTTTGTTCCGCTGCGCTGACCTGCCGGGATATTTTTCGCCTGGACCGCAATGTATTCGAGCCGGACCGTCAGTCTGATTTGCAGATAACCGTGGCTCTGGACTTGAGTCAGCGTGCGGAGATAGATTTGTTTGACATCACCGGGCACCATATTGTCACGATCCCAACGGTGAATGCGCACAATGGCGTCAATACCTTTACCTGGGCTGGCAATGCGGAAGACGGTTTGCGGGTCGGCAGCGGCGTGTACATTCTGGTTTGCCGGTTGTTCCAAAATGGTCGCCTTATTGAAGAATGTGTGCGCAAGGTGATTTTGGCGCGCTAGCCTGACGCCAAATTGATAGCTCTGAAAGCAAAGCTTGAAGAGCTTCTCTTGATGTCCGGTCCAAAGTGAGTATCGATAGCCGAGATGATTAGGATAGCCCGAAAACGATCCGGAGTGCATGCCGTTTCATGAGTGACAGGAAGAAAACAGCCTTGGGTTTGCTGATAGTGCTGCTGTTGGCCATGCCCATGCGGGATGCCGGCGCCCAGGTCCGCGCCGGGGCAGCGTATCTGAAAATGATGCCCGGCACGCGCCAGCAAAACCTGGCAGGCAGTCTGACCGCCGGCCTGGACGAAGCGTATTCAATCTATGCCAATCCCGCTGCTACCGGTTTTGTGCGCCAGTGGCAGCTTTCCCTGAGTCACATGAAATGGATCGCAGATTTGAGTACGACTTCATTTTTGGCGGCAAAACAGTTTCGCCTGCAAACGCCATTTGGCGATCGCGTGCATGCGGCCTTTACCGCCAACTACCAGGGCATCGACAACTTTGACGCCACGGAAGGTCTGGCGCCCTCTGCCTCAGCTTCCGATGCGTTGTTCGGTATCAGCCTGGGGCTGCCCATAAGCAAGCTGACGCGCAGTCTGGCATTGGGCGCCACCATGAAGTATCTGAGAAGCGACCTGGCGCAGCACAGCGCCAGCGCTCTGGTCGCCGATGTCGGTGTGCTGTATCGCTCCCCCCGCATTCCGTTCGATTTCTTGTTTGCGGATCAGCTCATTTTGTCCGTTGGCGGCGCCGTCACCAACATGGGCCAGTCGATGACATTTATTGACGCGGCGACGCCCCTGCCGCGCACGTATCGCGCCGGACTTGCAGTCAATTTGGGCAAGCATGACCATCTGCAGGTGCAGTTGAGCGGGGATTACCGCAAGGTTCGTGATGAGCCCCGGCAGTTTGCGGTCGGCGCTGAAATCCTGAACCTGCTTAGCCCCTGGAGCGCGAGTTTGGGCCGGGCGCTGGCGATTCGCGGCGGCTGGACCTTTAGCCCGGATTTGGATGATCGCCTGCTGAGTAAGTTCACCCTCGGATTTAGCTTTTATCTCGATGATTATCAAAACGAGCGCCGCCTGGCGCAACCGGAGCTTTATCTGCCCAGGAATTCGGCGCTGCGTGCGGACGCCGGCTTCATGAACAGCACGACTTTTTCATCTGTCATGCAGGGCAGCGTCTCGTTACAGCCGGCCGGACCGGAGCCGTTTGCGTTTAGAGCCGGACCACACCACTCCTTTGCGCCCGAGGTCTGGCCCGATTCAATCTACGCACCCGGTCAGGAGGTCAGGCTTGCCTGGGAAGCCACCCGCGATCCGGATCTATATGATGATGTCAACTATGCGGCCTTCATCATACGGGGCGGCAGTCGCGCCCACCTTGATTGGCTGGTTGAAAAGACCCGTAATTTCGAACTCGACCTGCTTGATTCGCTAAATACAGCCAATCGCCGTGAAGATACGCGCATCGATGTGTTTCATCTGTCAGCAGGTGATGGGGTAAATGGAGACGCCGGCGCCTTGCATGGTGCGATACGCATCGCCGACCAGCCATTCGATATGGTCCGCCAGAATCAGGCGCTCAGCTCAGACGATAGCTTGCAATACACCTTTGCGGCGCGGGATACAGGAAACTATTACTGGACAGTCATGGCCTATGACCGCAATCGTCACGTTCGTTTTGCGCATCGGCAGACGCCGGTGGGACATTTTCGCATCGGCCTGCCGGACCTCATGATCACTATTTTGCCTTTTGATCTTAAAAGACTTTCGCACCGGCAGACCTCTGCAAATGACGGCGAGGGTTTCGATTGTGATGTCCATCTCGCCGTCGAAAACATCGGTGAAGCGCCGGCGCTGCCAGCCGGACAGGACTATTTCACAGGCAAGCTTTTCAAGCGGGAGTTGCTCACAGGCTCTGCGCCGGAATTCTCACTGTCTCAGGTGGGAAGTGAAAGACCGTTGCGCGCGCTGGCGCCGAGTGAGCGCGTCGTTATACCCGTCAGATGGGATGGTTCGCGCGACCGTGATATTCTGGCTGCCGTAGATGAGGAAAGCCGCGTCGCCG
>CAZVSL010000693.1:0-1089 GCA_964629935.1 uncultured Calditrichaceae bacterium
GGTCGCTGGCTTCCACAACGCTGCCAGCGATCAGACCGCCGCGATCCAGCTCGAAATTGATGCCAGATGCAGTTGCGCCCTCGGTCACCGGCACTGGCGTCGCATCCTGAAAATCAAAGATGCTCTGCACGTTGTCGTAGTATTCATCCACAACAGGTTGTTCCGTTGTGCTGAGCAAAGAAACCGTGCGGACGACATAATCGCCGCTCGAAAGTCCGGCGACGGTGTAGGCGCCCGTAGCATCAGAAAACGTAAACCCGATATCGATATTGTCGATGAAATCTGTGGGATCGAGATTACCATCGTCGATATTATCCAGGTCCAGTTTCACAGCGAGCACAATCACGGAATCGAGCCCAGCGCCGGTATCGTCCGTAATGGTTCCGGCGATGGCGCCGCCAGCATCGAGCTCAAAATTGATTTCAACGCTATCCATCTCTGCGACTGGCACGGGCGTCGCATCAGCCGAGGTTTGGGCGTCTTCATAATATTCCCCATCTACCACCGGCGCACCAAAAAGGAAGCTTAAGAAGTTATCGGCATAGAGGATGTAGCTGCCGGCATCCAGCCCGATTATTTCGTATGGCTCGCCTGAGAAGCCGGTTGCTCCAAATCCTGCGATAGTCGTATCCGAGGCGTCAAACGCGAAAACAAATGAGATAGGCAACGGCGCCTCCCCCGGCCCGGTAACCACGCCGCTAATCACGGAGCCTTCTTCGGAACCATCATCGATGAAATCCAGGCTGAAATCAATGTCGGAAATCTCATCATCGAATGATGTAATCTGGATGGCGTCAGCGCTGGCAAGATCACTCTTCTCTTCATAGAACTCAGGAACGAACCCGCCGGCAAACGCACCTATCTTAAAGCTACCCGTGGATGGAATGTTGATTTCATAGGAGCCGTCAGCTTCGGTCACGACCATAACCTCATGCCGACGCTGCGGACCAGGTTGATTAACCTCGAACACTCTCATCTCAACTGTCGTGAATGGCAGCGGCGTCACGCCATCCGCCATAAACACGCGCCCACTCACCAAAGCGCCGCTCTGCAAGTCAAAATCGATATCTGTAGCGGCGCCGCCGTCTG
>CAZVSL010000693.1:1099-3187 GCA_964629935.1 uncultured Calditrichaceae bacterium
GTCACCAGATCTGCATCACGCCAGCTCCGGAAACCGTTCAGCGGAACATCGTTATAAAACTCATCAACGAATGGGCTGCTGGTGACGACGTAGTAATCTCCGGGCGGCAGATCGCCGATGGTGTAAGCGCCACCGGAGACATCCGTGCGGGCGGCAAAAAAGCCACGGGTCGTGAAGACAACCACCTCGATGCTCTCAAATGACACTTCGCCCTCCACTGTCACAGCACCTGAGATCGCACCTTGCGCGCCGGCAAGTCGCGACTGGATTTTTGACTTCAAAGGCGCCATGAGTTCATCAAGCTTTACACCCTGAACACGGGCTTTCTGCATCACCTCCGCCACAGCCGCCATTTTTTCTTCGACCGGATAATCCAGGACTTTCTGTCTGAACAACTGGTCGATGCGGGCTTGTTCGGCCCTCGCACGCACACCCTCCAGGAACTTCTCATTGGCTATTGCCAGGTTTAGTTTTTCCCTGGTTTCCTGATTCGCAGGCAGATTTTGCAGTGACAACGCACCGGTCTCGCCAGCGAAAGCAGGTGTACCCAGGTTACCGGTAAGCAACAATAGGCTGACCAGTAATCCGGGCAACCACTGACGTAGGTTTTCCATTAACCTTGAATTCATAACGCCTCCTTAAGTTATTGCGGTTAGTTTTTGCTGAATAGATTTGAGGAAATCGAAATGATTGCACGAGATGTTTTTCATAGGCAGATGAGATAGGATTGATGCACTCCGTTCAGGAAATGCAAAAATAAACACGATTTAACAAATTAGCAAGGTAAAAATGGTGACAAAAAATTAATAATTGAACCCCGTTTATCCTCGAGCCTGCCTGCTCCGCTGTTGTTGAGCGGAGACTTTCCTTACGCGAAGCGCATTTTTATGAATAAGTGGGCTAAGGCGTGGTAGATATCGTCTTATATCGTCAGATTGTAACCGGCAAGCGCGGAGGTGTTTTCAGTTTTGATGTATCAGCTCAAATTCACCGATTCCCTTCTTGTCCACGAAAACAAACTGTTGGTCCAGCTTCTTGTAGTACCACAATTCGTACAGACGTGAACTTTTCGGAAGGCGAAATCGCTTCTTTTCACTTGGTTGGCCGTAAAGAATGTGAATTCTGCCGCGGTCGCTGTCGCTGCCTATCTTTGCCAGAACGAAGTTTGAAAAGTGTTTGACTGCATAATCGACGCGCTGCCGAAACACCTCGCGCAATTCGTTTCGCTCGGTGCCCGGCGTCGGGTCGCGTTGCAGCCAGAACTCTTCGGTAAGCGGGATGCGGCCGGCTTCATCTTCCTGCAAAAGCATGGCGTATTCATCAGCCGCTGCAATATACCGCATGGCATCCATGATGTATTTCTTGCGTTCGTTTTGCAGGAACAGCCGTGATGGCTCCCAGTGCCGGATGCCGAATGAAGCCCTTCTGCTTGCTTTGCCTGTGCCATGACGCGCCTCCACGATAAGCAAGTATTCGCCCGGCCACCAGATCAACTGCCTCAGCGGGATGAACTTTATTGCCTTTGCCTCGGTCATCGCCATGGTCTCATCACGATAAAGCAGGCGTACGCCCGTCTGATCGTAAACGCGATAATTTAATCTGACGGTATCCGAAGTGGAATAGACTTCCACAAAAGCGCCGAATTCTGACTCCGGGTCCTGCCAGGTTCGCAAAAGATTCGGGGAATCGAGTACCGGGCCGTCGCTATCGTAGGTGCGGTGGTCAACAAACGCCAAATCGCTGAGTGAGACCTCGGTGTTGAATTGTGGCACATTGACAGCCCTGGTCCGAACCACACGCCGGCCTGTTTCTACATCGGTGAGCTCTATGAACAAACGGTAGCTCCCGGAGTCAAGCATAAACCGCCAGGTGTGGCGCGTGATATGCTTGCGTGAATTGGTAATGTCAAAGGCGCTGGCACGAACTTGCTCGCGCACAATCGAGCCATCGACACGCTCATCAGCCTGGTTCAGAACTTCCACCACCAATTGATATCGGGCCATAAAGCGGTCGCGCTCACAGTGGAATTGCAGCAGGTCATTCACAAACTCCACATAGAGGTGGACCTCGCCGCCATTGAGATCGTCG
>CAZVSL010000694.1:0-3185 GCA_964629935.1 uncultured Calditrichaceae bacterium
GGATATTGAGAATGTCCAGATGCTCGCGGGTTTGTGGCATGATGCCATCATCGGCAGCGATGACAAACAGCACCAGGTCGATGGTGCTGACTCCGGCCACCATATTGCGGATGAATTTTTCGTGTCCCGGCACATCGATGATGGTGGCTTTATCTCCGAAATGTGCAAAACCCAGGTCGATGGTCAGTCCGCGCTCTTTTTCTTCTTTCAAACGGTCGGTGTCTATACCGGTGAGCGCCTGCACCAGCGCGGTCTTGCCGTGGTCGATGTGTCCGGCTGTGCCAAGAATTACGTGTGACATACTTTTGCCAGTTTGCTCAGGTGAACCCCAAAAACTGGCTCAAAGATAACAAAAAAAACCGCCAAAAGCAAAGGCCATTGGCGGTTCTATATTGAGGGTAAGGGGTTCGATACTTTGTGCTATTCGATACCGAATCCGGGTTTGGGTTTGGTACCGGATTTTACGCCGGAGGAAGCTGTCTTCTTTTGGGAAGCGCTAGATTTCGAACGAACTTTGCTTTCAGCTTTCTTTTGCGCGCGTGTTGTCGCCTGGTCCTGGTCCTGGCCGATGTCTATCTTGGGCTCAACTTCTTTAACCTTGATGTTCTGGGCTGTGTAAACCAGACCCTTGCCGATGCTGTTCAGTCCGGCGCTGGTCAGAATGCGCAGACGCTTATAGAAATTGTAGACGAAATTGCGCTCGCGGAAACCTACATCTCCAACTCCCATTCGGACGCCGGCTTGCTTTCTGACGATTTCAACTGCCGAGTAGTTCTCAGCCACTTTCTTGACCTGAACCTTGCCGTGGTAGACGACTTTTTGTCCGGTCTTGCCATACAAACGGATGATATCGTCTTTCTTAACGCCGTCCTCATGACCCTGGTCGATGACGCCAAAACGACCATTCATCTTGACCAATTTTGACGGAAACAGAGAGTACTTGCCGTAGGCTGAGCCTTTCATGCCCGCAACTTTTGAGATAAGCATGACGCCAGCGATGAGAATGAGCACACAGAAGAGAACGAGAGTCTGATAGCGCAGAATGCGCATTCTCTTGTATTGTTCCATGGGCGTATCGATTTCTGTTGTAGCGACTTTTGGCGTCTTTTGTGGCTTTACCTGCTGAGAATTCTGCCGTTCTTTGGCAGCTTTGGCAACTTTGTTGCCGGCCGCTGGTTTTGCCGGGCTCGCTGCCGGTTGGCTTACAGTCGCTTCCCGCTGCTGTGCGCGGCTCGAGACCGGGACCGGCTGCGGGCTTGATTGGGTTTCGCTGCTCACGCCAGAGTTTTGCTGCTGTTCAGGTTTGACTCTTGTGTTCTGCTCTGAACGGACGGCGCCGGTTGCTGCCGGCTGATTTGTTTGCCGAACCCGGACTTCCTCCTTCTGCCGGGTTTCGCGCACCGGCTGCTGTGAGTGAGTGGCGGATTCTGTCGCAGGTTTTGTCTCCGCGGCAGGCTGCGTGTCATCTGTGCTGAAAAAGATGCGCGTCGGCTGAGTATCGGCCTCCGATGTTTGGCCAGTGCTTCCGTTGAAATCGATTCGGTTGCCAAACTCATCATCGACGTATTTGATCTCCGAAAAAGCATACTTCAGCGTTTTGGAGAACAGCGGCCCTTTTTTGACCTTCAGCGAAACGAAATCGTCGCCATAGTCCCAGAGCGTGCCTGCAACCACTTCGCCAGTGTTTAGCGTGACAGTGCATTTCTGGCCGATTAATGCCAGAAGTTTTGAAGATTGTTGCTGCCAGGCATTGGACTGATCCGTGTTTGTCATTACTGCCATCAGCACCAGGCTAAACAGCAAGAGCGCCCGAAGGGCTGTCCTTGTTTTCATAATCGTTTACCTCGTCATGTTCCGGTTGATTGGCGATTAAATATCGCATAATGCCAAGCCCAATGTTGATTTTCGTCTTTCATGAGGAATTCTTGAAGAATTTAATAAAATCGTAACACAACTTTTTCAAAGGAATTTGGAACAAAAAGACCGTTCGGTCGGTATTATAGCGACAAAGGTGCAACTATGATCAAATCCGGCAAAGGTTATACAACCCGGCAGCTTATCATCAACAAGGCTGCGATCCTCTTCACCAGAAACGGCTACAACCACACCAGCCTTTCGCAGATTCTACAGGCCACGGGACTGGCAAAGGGTGGCTTCTATTTTCATTTCAAGAGCAAAGAGGAGCTCGGATTTGCTGTGATCCAATTGCTTGAGGAATACTGGCGCAAGGAACTGCTTCCCAAAATGTGCAAAGGCAAGACCGCCAGGGAAAAGCTGGAAATCATGCTCAGCTCACCCGGAGATTGCTACAGCAATCCGGATTGCATCCGTCCCACTATTCTGCTGCTGAATCTGGCCACCGAAATGATGGAAGCCAATGACTGTTTTTCCAACCGCCTGCGCCACATTTTCAAAGAGTGGTGGGGAACTCTGGAAGCGGTGATCGAAGAGGGCAAGGAGAGTGGTATCTTCCGCCAGGATATCGACACTCAGGCAGTTTCAGGTATCATTCTGAGCAACATCATGGGCGCCAACTTGCTTGCCCTGTTGAACGAAGATCCGTGCATCTATCAACAGCAGTTATCATCTCTCAAACAAGCTCTGTTCCGCGGTATCATTACCAACTAACCCAGAGGCACTCAAATGCAGCTTCTCACGCCAAGATCGAAGGATCAAGCCAGAGAATTTCAACGGCTCTTCTTGGAGAATATCAACAGTTTGTATTCACTTGCCCTGCGAATGACGCGCAACCAACTGGACGCCGAAGATTTGGTCCAGGATACGGCGCTGAAGGCGTTGCGGTATTTTCACAGGTTCGACCGCGGCACCAACTTTCGAGCCTGGATATTTCGCATCCTTACCAACAATTTCATCAATGTCTATCGCAAGAAAAAGAAGCAGCCGACGCAAGTTGAGATGGAGCAGGTTTCCTTTAAGCTGGCAGAGGAGGGCGCAACCTTTTGGGATAGATTGGATGACAAGAATGAGCAATACGACTACAGCGAGCTTTTCGATGATGAAATTTTGGCGGCCATTGAAAGACTGCCCGATGAGTATAAAATCGTCGTCCTGCTGGCAGACGTCGAGGATTTGAGTTATAAAGAAATTGCTGATGTTATCGAGCATCCGCTCGGGACAGTTATGTCGCGCCTGCACCGCGGCCGCAAAATACTGCACAAGATGCT
>CAZVSL010000695.1:0-300 GCA_964629935.1 uncultured Calditrichaceae bacterium
TGCCACAGTTTCGCCAGCCATCTGCCGCAGGCCAATTATGATATTCGCACAATTCAGGAGCTGTTAGGCCACGGCGACCTCAGGACAACCATGATCTACACCCACACCCTGAAAAGCAACAGAAATTCCAGTTCATTGAATATCAGCCACGGATGACGGCTTTTCACTGATACAGGATGTGGTTTATGAGCGATGCTTTTTTCAGCGAGTAGCGAGTATTGTGTACCATTCTCCAAAAACTGTACTTTCTATTTCAGTAACTGTGCACTCCATTCCGGCGTCTGTGCACTCCATTCCGGC
>CAZVSL010000695.1:400-3179 GCA_964629935.1 uncultured Calditrichaceae bacterium
GTCTGTGCACTCCATTCCGGCGTCTGTGCACTCCGTTCCGGCGTCTGTGCACTCCGTTCCGGCGTCTGTGCACTCCATTCCGGCGTCTGTGCACTCCGTTCCGGCGTCTGTGCACTCCATTTCAGCGTCTGATCAGTCCGTTTCAGCGCCAATGCAGTGTATCTCAGTGACTGGGCAATGTATTTCAGTTATTGTACATCGTGAGAGCACCAAAAGGATTTGAGGACTCGGGCTTGCGAAAACCATCGGCGCGCACGGTATCAAATGAGCTCACGGGTCGCTGATTCCGGCTGATCCAAAGTAAACCGCACCAGCGCCAGCTCCGGGCCGTCATGCGCCGCTGAAAAAGCATACGTCCGCCCGATCTTCTCCTGCCAGTCGCCGGTCAGGCGCGCTGATTCATGAATATGCCCGTGCAGCGTCACCAGCGGCTGGCGCTGCTCGATGAAGCGCTGGATGGCAATGCTGCCTACGTGCACATCCAGCGGCGCGTGATCTATCTTCTTGCCATCCAGAGCGGCGCGGTCGAGGTTGGTCTTGTACGGTGGGCTGTGAAACAGAAATATGGCCTGGTCGAGGCTGTCCTCCCCGGCAAGTCGCGCCAGGTCCGCCTGTATGGTGGCAAATCGTACTTCGCGTGCCGAAACCGGCGCCGTACGGCTGCCTTCCTCAGGCGACACGCATCCCGGATCGACATAGCGCGAAACATCGTAGCGCTCCCAATCCTTGAGCCGAAACGGCGTGGGCGGCACATAGGCATAACCATAGACCGCATACTGTCCCAGGCGCGTCTTGCGATTGTGGACGTATTCCCAGACGCCCTTGCCGGCCGCATCCAGAAATGCAGCTTCCTCAAAACGGGCATCGTCATTGCCCAAGATCACAAAGACGCGTGGATAGGCATCCCTGAGACTGTTCTTCAATTTGAGAAAATGAGCCAGCAAGAACCCGTTGACAAAATCCCGATGGGCAAAATCGAGAGACTTTGGCGAAATCAACTCATGTGGCAGTAAATCGCCGCCCAGAAACACGGCGGCGGGGGTCTCGCTGGCAATCGCTTTGAATAGCTTTTCGTAACGTTCGGTCCGGCCGTGCAAATCGCTTGCAAAGAAGCAAAGGCTGGGTCTATTATATTCATCTGTCATACCATGATTATACACACGCCAGCTTTTTCATTCAAGCACTTATCGCAAAAACACATTCCGACACTTCGGCAAAGCTCAGTACAGGCAAGCTCAATGTCAGGTTCATATTTCCAAAGTACTGGAGATAATTGGAAATCGAACTTATACCACTCCGGCATTAGCTCATCGCATCAGCACCATTTTTCTTGTATCTGCCAACTGGTCGGCTCTGAATCTTGCGTAATAGATTCCGCTAGCCACAGGCTGACCACCGTCATCTTTTCCATCCCATTGAATCTTGTACGTACCCGCTCTTTGTGTTTCATCGACCAACGTCCTGATTCGCTGACCGGCAATGTTATAAATTCTCAAAACGGCACGGGCATGGGTTGTCAAAGAGTATTCGATGTTGGTAGACGGATTAAACGGATTCGGATAGTTTTGTTTGAGCACAAACGATTCGGGTAGTGCTGCCTCTGTGCTCTCTACCGAACTCACCAGGTCAAGCACCTTTCCTACTGCAGCGTGCGCATCGAGGTATCCTGGCCCAACATTATTGTTGGGTGTGGCGCCGGTGAACTGGTTTGTTCTTGCCGTCCCTGCAAGACACTGAGCAGCTTCAGCATAAGTTAGATCATCCTTGATTTGCAGCATGAGCGCAAGAGCGCCGGCGACGTGTGGGGAGGCCTGGCTCGTCCCGTTTTGTCCCAGATACCCGCCGCCCTGCAAGACAGCCAGCCGCTGATACCCGAAACCCTCAGTCAAATGCGAGGAAAGCGCCGAAAAGATGATCTGGCCGGGTGCAGTGATATCCGGCGCCACACGCCCGTCGCGGGTCGGGCCTCTGCTGCTGAAGCCAGAGATGTCCGTGATGGTTGGCGCCGGGCTGAGCGTCAACTCGTCGCCATCTACATCGACCCAGCTATTTTTGGTTGTATACGAGCCGACCGAGATCACTTTCGCGGCAGTGGCCGGAATGCCGACACTGTAATCGTTGTTTCCCGGCATTTCCGTTTCGTTCGGGAAGCCGACTACCTGCTCATAGAACCTGGCGCCGGTCACGGCCCACAAATCCAGCCGGCCATCTGCGCTGCCTTGCGATCCGACGGCCCAGAAGACGTCGGAAATATCAATGCCTGGGCTATTATTGTTGTCAATAAGACATATCACGTTGCCGTCGCCATTATTAGGATCCTGCGTTGTTTGCGCATCGATGGTCACGAACCCAAGGGTGTCACTATCGAAAACCACGGGGGTAGCATCCATGAACCCGCCGACGGCCAGGCCATCTGTCTGACCCAGGAAATTGAATTGAGCATCATAGGCAAAGACGGCGACAGCGTCGATCACGTCGGAATCATACCAGATGGAAATACCCGCGCGCTGCGCGGCAGGATCCGCAAAGATGATCGTTTCATTCAGAACGTTGGCCGTCGCGTTGCCGCCGGCGTGAATGAAATCATCCCCCTCGTTGCCGGCGGCCGCGACGATGAGGCGTCCCGGCTCGACCAGAGCGGAGAGGGCCTGCTCGTACAGACTGGTTCCGTCGTGCGGCCCAAAGTGACTGCCGATGCTCAAGTTGATCACAGCAGGCTTTCCCAATTGCTCCGCTTTGTCAAAAATATACTGGCACCCCGCGACCACATCGGTATCGA
>CAZVSL010000696.1:0-3178 GCA_964629935.1 uncultured Calditrichaceae bacterium
CGGACGCTATTTTGAGATGGTTGGCGCCATATTTTGGGGAGCGTCTTATATCTTCATCGAGAATCCGAAGATAGATACGATTATCGAAAACATGCGATTGACGCGCCCCACGGTTTTCATCAGTATTCCGAAAAAATGGATGCAGTTGTATGAAAAGGTAGCCGAGCATGTAGATGTGGAGCATGCGCCGCTGGCTGAATTGCGGCCGGTGGTACATGATCTGACAGGCGGCCGTCTGCGCTGGGGCCTTTCGGCAGCGGGATATCTCGACCCGGATGTCTTTCGCTTCTTCCAGCACAACGGTATCGAGCTTATGAGCGGCTTTGGCATGACCGAAGCAACCGGCGGCATCACCATGACGCCGCCATTCGAATATCGCAGCAATTCGGTGGGCAAGCCGTTGCCCGGCATCGAAGTCAAGCTCGCCGAAGACGGCGAAATGCTGATCCGCGGTCCCTACGTCATGGAAGGCTATCTGAACGAAGAGACCACTGGCCTTGAAAGTGGCTGGCTGCACACTGGCGACATCTTCCGCGCGGACAAAGATGGCCATCTCGAAATCATAGACCGCAAGAAGGAAATCTACAAGAATCTGCAGGGTGAGACCATCTCGCCACAAAAGATAGAGAATCTGTTTACTGATTTCGAGGCTGTCAGGAGTGTTTTTCTGGTGGGCGACCACCGTGCCTACAACACCCTCCTGCTCTATCCAAATTATGACTACGAACAGGTTGCGCTCAGCAAATTGAACCGGAAAGAGTTGCGCGAGTTCTTCGGTTCCATCATTGTTTCAATAAACCAGTTCCTGGCTTCGTTTGAGCGCATCGTCAACTTTGCCATCATAGAGCGGGACTTCAGCGCCGAGCACGGCGAACTGACTGCCAAAGGCACCTACAAGCGCAAGGCGATAGAGCGCAACTTCGAAACAGTTATCGATGAGATGTATCAGGAGAACTTCGTCCCGCTGACGGTTGGCGGATTCAAACTGCGGGTCCCCACCTGGTTCTTGCGGCAAAAAGGCTTGACTTCTGACGATTTGCAGGTTGATGGAGGCGCTGTCATCATCAAGCCCAGCGGCATCAGCTTGCCCATAAAGCGGCAGCGCACGGGCGGCCGCAACCACGTGCGCATCGGCGATCTGGTCTATCTCACCCGCGAACCATTTCTTGACTTGAGCGAAATCGTCCGTAATCCTGCGTTGTGGCTTGGCAATCTCGCTTTAAGTGAGTTTGTGGGCGAAAATATGATTCATCGTGCGGCAGGCAGGAGTGTGCGGGAAACAGAAGTTGGGTTGAGTTTACCAAAACAAACCAGATCGCTGCCAAGGCGTCTGGTCACCCGTCTGAATCAGCTCATGACCGCCGGCGAGCTATCAGTGCAGGGTGTGCATCTCGCGGCGTATGTGGTTCAGACCTGGCAGGAACGGCCGGCGCTGAGAGCGCTAAACTACCTGCAAACGGTTTTTGAACAGCGGGATGAGCGTACCCTGAATCTGGTAAAACTAATTCTTATGCGTACAGCGGAATCCCGTAGTGTGGTGATCAAACGTCGCGCATTTCAGATTCTTATGCAATGCGAGCAGCGCAACCTGTTGCGTCCGGTTCTGGAAACCTTCCTTCTGGCAAAACATCGCGTGTTGAACCGCGAAACCATCGATCTTCTGAGCGCCAATGATTTCAGTCAGGACCAGCTCAGGAGCATTCTGGGTTACGTCTCAGCATGTCTCGAGCAGATCACCGATGACCCGACCGAGGCGTCACGCTATCCGGTGCGAGGCATGCTGCGCTTCATCACTGCTTACGGCATCAAGCATCCGGCGGCCTACAGACAGGTCAGGGCTGAGCTGGTTCGCTGGCAGCTCTTCGGACCTCAGGAGCACAAACAACACGCTGAGAACAGTTTTGCGACACTGCAAAAGGGCTTTCGAAAATGGCTTGGCGCCAATCTCCAGATCGCAATCGATCCGGAAACGATGCGCGAGTTTCGCTGGAACGACGTTCTCGTGTTTGACGAGACTATTCCTGAAAACGACCAGCAGATCATCGCAAGCGCGATCAAGAATTGTCCGCTTGTGCGCGAGGCTATCTTTTTGTTCTCCAGCCGCATTGTGTCACTGCACGAGATTGCGCGCAATGGCGTCTATATCGGCTTTCTCGGCGCCAGGCACGGCAAAGCCGTGTATCGCGTCTCCGTCCAGACCCAGCACCATGGCTCCTTTGACCTCGCTATCAACCTCAACAAATCACGCTCCCAGCAGGATGTGCTCTCGGAGATAAACTGGCTGATCTGTGCCGGCGCCTCCGGCGGCAATAATCCGCTGGTAGAGGAATTTGGCGGCTTCTGGCCCGAATACGGCTTGTGGACGGAGGAGTTCATCCCCGGTGATACCGTGGAGAAATATCTGCGCAAAATACACCGGCAGACGGCAAGAGATGCAGAGAGGTTGCAGTACGCGTGGCCGTCGTTTGTCTGGAACGGCTTGAGCGCTTACGTGGATTTTTGGAACCGAACCGGAAGACGCTATCAGATCGCTGATCCAACGCCAGCAAACGTTATCGTGCCCACGCACGATTTCCAGGTCGGGTTTCGCATTGTTTCGATCTCATCCAGAAAGCGCCACCACGATCTGATAGACATGATTCTGTCGTTCAGGCATGACTTTGTGCTCGCCGTCGAATCGCAATACGAAAACCTGAAAGGCAAGTGTAGCTGGCACGTGATCTTTTCCGCCTTCCTGGAAATTCTGGGAGAGGAGCAAGGGCTCAGGCTATTTCAAAAAGCGCTCGGGCGCCATAAAACCGACAGCGGTCCCGAAACCAGGGAGCTGCTTGACAAGCTGACTGAGTTTATCCAGTCGGTTTCCGAGAAGGGATACAAGCCCGAACGCCTGCACTTTGCTATCCAGCGCTTCAAGCGCTGGTATGCCCTTAATCCTGCGGCCACAGCACAAGCGCGAATTCAGACCTTGCGTGACCTGTCCACGACATACATCATCGAGCAGGTGGAAAGAAAATACCCGGGAGCACGCATCCAGTTCTTTCGCGATACCGTTTTCGCAAACAGCGATCCAGGATTGATCGACGGTCTGAACCAAATCCTGCGCAAACTGAAACGCAACGAAATCAGCGGCCAGGATTTGCCGGACCATTTTGCAGAACTGCGGTCGCAATACGATTTG
>CAZVSL010000697.1:0-2682 GCA_964629935.1 uncultured Calditrichaceae bacterium
GTATTCGCCTGCCGCACTCAGCTTAAAATTAGCATGCAACTCGCCATCCGTGCGGTTCTTGCCAGAGGCCCAAACCAGCAGGTAATCGCTCGGCGGCAACCGCACCGCCGGCAGGCGCCATAAGGCGGGCTCATCCTTTTCGTCGGTTAAAGTGAAACCGGCGAGATCGATGGCGACGCTGTCGCGGTTGTGAAGTTCGATCCAGTCCGAGGAATCGCCGTCTTCATCTTGATTAGTGGCATTGTTGGAGGCGAGAAATTCATTGATGACGATGTCAGGGATATTAAGATCTGGCGGCTCGATCTGATTCGCCGCGCCCGGTGTGGGCACGCTTGTACGCTGAAAGTCGCCACTGCCATCCGGGAAACGCACCATGGCGATATCATCATACTGAATGTCAAAAGTCACCAGGTCTAACTCGAGGCCGTCAGCGTCGTATAGCCCGATCTGTTCGCCGCTCTTGCTGAGTCTGAAGTTCGTGTGCAGTTCAGAAGCCACGGTATCCTTGCCAGAGGCCCACACCAGCAAGAATTCGCCCGACTGCATGGTCGTGTCCGGGAAACGCCACAGGCCATTGCCGGCAGGGTCGTCAGTCAGTGTAAAATCCTTCAGATTGATATTCTCGGCGCCGAAATTGAAAAGCTCGATCCAATCGGATGACTCGCCGTCCTGATCGACATTGGTTGTCTGGTTAGCAGCCAGAAATTCGTTGATGGCGATGGATTGTGCGGATAGATTTGTGGAGCAAGCCATCGCAATCGTTGACACGACAATGGCTTGGAGCTTTCTTAACTGCATACAACGTTTCGGCGCATGTCTTTGCAATATTCCCATTTATAGAGTATAGTGGTCAGGGCGTGGATTTGCGAATGTAGTTTTTTGCGGCCGAACACAACACATCCGGCGCCAAACCACGTCCCGTCAGGGACGAGATGGCAAATAGCCAAGTCCCGCAAGGGACGAATGAAACACACGGCCCAAATGCGCACGCGTAGCACCAGCCCAGTCTCAGCCGTCCCTGACGGGACTGAATGTCCTGCGGGCCTCGTGCTCCCATGCATCAATGCATGGGCAATTATCGAGCGTCCCTGACGGGACTGGTTAGTGATGAATTCGGAGTATCGGCTCATGCTCGTTGCTTCGGCTGAATGCAATCCGGTTGCTCATTGGCGCCTGCCGTGATAAACCACGGCGCGGCCTGCGGCATTGCCCACCGCAAATGCCTCATTGCCCACAATCGCCAATTGAACGCATGCCATCTGTGGGCCGGAACCTCCGCTTAGATTGTTGACATTAGGAAATAATCTAACTATCTTCTCAACGAGAAACTCAGTTAATTCGGCACTTTCTTCGGAGGGTTCAGGATTGTCATCGATTGATGAAAGCTCCAAGTACATTATCAGAATCTGGCCAAAACCGCACGCTCGCAAGCAACGGGACAAAGATTTACTCGATCGCCTTGAGGAGTTGAGAAACAAAATCTCCGGCGCCTGGCCCAAAGACATAAGCGTGCTAAAGGAAATCAGGGATCAGCGCAGAAAACCTTATGAGACTGACGATCGATAGTTCCGTGTTTGTGGCTGCGTTCGTCAAGAGCGAACCTGATTCCGACAAGGCATTCGCTGTGCTGGCTGAGGCAATTCGAGATAAGATAGAGATCGTCATCCCAATGACAGTTCTTATCGAATCCACTTTAGCAGTGGCACGCCGGGCAGGAGAATTGTTAGCAACAGAGATGCAGGATTTTATCCTGGATCTGCCAAACCTGAAATTGATTGAAGTCAGCTTAGATGCTGCTATTCAAACTATCGAGTTTGGAAGTAAGCTAAAATTGAAGGGAATGGACGCCATTATTGTCTATGTAGCCAAAGAATTCAGCACCACACTTGCGACTCTGGACAAGGAGATGACTGAGAAATCACGAGAAGAAGTGGAAAGCTATTCATGGGACTAAGGTCAATTGCCATCAAGGAATTTTCGTTGGACTACCGCTTGCCGTGATAAACCACTGCCCGGCCTGCCGCATTGCCCACCACAAATGCCTCATCGCCCACAACCGCCACCGAACGCATGCGGCCGGTTGGCCCGAACAGCTCACTGAAAAAACGCCAGGAGGCGCCGTTATAGTGTGCAACCATGGAAAAATCCCCCACCACAAACAAATCGTTAGGCGCTGTGCCCCGAACGCGACGTGGAAAACCCGGCGCAAACGTGTCAGTAAACCATTTGCGTAGCCAGGCTTCACCACCCGTGTGCGAAGGGGCGATGTAGAGACCAGCCGGCGCCAGAATTGAGATATCTGTGCTATTGTTCGTCCAAACGCTGGTCCAAATGCTGGACAGCGTATCCTGCCGGATGTTGAAACGATTCTCGCTGTCGAAGTAAACCACGCGCCACTGGTTGTTCTGGTAAGCCAGCAGCACCGTACCAACGTTATCCGTCCAGCCACACGCCCACACCACCGAACCATCCGCCGTGCCCCAAACATCTTGTAAATCCACCTCCGTGCCGCTGGCCATCGCCTGCCAGTCGGCGCCGTCGTAGTGCATGATGAAGCCATTGTCGCCAACTCCGTACAAATTCGTTGGGCTGGTGCCCCAGAGCTTGTTGACGCAGAAGCCGTTTAAGTGTATCCATCCGGCCAACCCCATCTTCCGTCCTTGACATCTTCTGCTTACCTTT
>CAZVSL010000697.1:2692-3175 GCA_964629935.1 uncultured Calditrichaceae bacterium
CTTGCTGAAACTCGGAACCATCCCAGTGTATCATTTTCCCCCCACCCCAGACAAACCATAGATCAGTCGTGCTAGAGCCGAAAACGGATTCGATCACGATTGGGTTTGGAGACCCAAATAGGTTCCCGCTTTCATCGCAATTAGAAATCTTCAGTTGATGTATTGTCCATTTTGCACCGTCCCAATGTACAGCATTATTCATATTGACATTCGACATAGGATGAACCGGCAGAAATCCCCCAGCCCAAACATCGTTTTTTGATATCGCCACCACATCCTTCAGATATCCACCAAGGTTGCCTAATTCAAGCTTCTCCCAGACAAAGTCGTGGCTGGTCGTGTCAAGTGTCACCAGGGTGAGCACCTCGCTGCTCTTGGCCATGTTGCTGCCTTCGATACGCGCTGCCTGGTAGCGATAACTCCGGTTCGGTAACAAATCCATCTGCACCAACGTGGTTTCAGCCGCAGAGACTGAACCGGAAA
>CAZVSL010000698.1:0-343 GCA_964629935.1 uncultured Calditrichaceae bacterium
TTGAAGCCTTTGGGAAACTCTCATCCGTGAATGTTATCAAGGACAAATTCAGCGGCGAGTCGCGAGGCTTTGGGTTTGTTGAGATGCCTTCCAAAGATGAAGCGCAGGCAGCAATCGAAGGTCTCAATGGCACAGATTTAAAGGGACAAAGCCTTAACGTCAATGAAGCGCGGCCGCGCACAGAAAACCGGCGTGGCGGCGGTGGCGGCGGACGACGTGGCGGCGGGCGACGCTTCTAACAGGAATCCGGTTTATCCAAAATCTTGCTTCCTGGAAGCAAATATGTACGTTAACTATCCTGCGACGGACGCGCTTCTTGCGTCCGTTCGCGGTAAGTCTTTGC
>CAZVSL010000698.1:353-3166 GCA_964629935.1 uncultured Calditrichaceae bacterium
GCATGAATAATCCCTGAGGCGACGAAGTTGCAAACGCAACAGGCACGGAATGCAAAACCGCAAATCGTCATTTACACCATGTCCGGTTTTCGGTTTTTTTTGTTTTTTCTGCTGCAATGTAGCCCGGCTTATTCCCAGCGCGGCAAAGCCGCATGGGCCGATTTACATCTCATTCTTTGCATTGCCCTTGATCGTTTTGCCTTCTAATTTGTACCTGAATAGTTACGGATTTACCCAGGTTTATGAATTTTTCAGGTTAGGACGGTTCTCTGCACAAGAAAGGTGCGCCGTTTTTTCCCCTGAAAACGGCTCCTGAACCTCCCACTTCGGTGCGAGATATTTCTTTTGCTTTTATCCTGAAGATTGCCGTATTTGGGGGGGGGTGCACTTTCTGCATTATCGCCATTTGACCCCGTAAGTAATCAGCCCGGTCACCAAATTAGGAGACAAGCCGTGGGGCTTTTAAAGAAGGATGTTTCACTCGAGACCCTAAAAAGGGAAAATGAACGCCTCAGAAAATCCGTTGCAGAGCTGTCCATTCTCAACGAGGTTTCAAGCGTCATCAACTCTACGATGTCCTTGAATAAGGTCTTGGATCTCGTTGTCACGCGTTCAGTGAAGGCGCTGAACGCGAAACAGGGGACAATTCATCTGGTGGACAAAGATAGCCAGGCTGAAGATCCGTTTCGCACCTTCATCCGGAAAGCGGATGAAACCACACCCAAGAACAAGTTCCGTCTGGATGTTGAGCTGAGCGGCTGGATGATGCGATACATGAAGCCGCTGCTGATAAACGATTTCGCAAACAACCAACATTTCCTGACCAAACCACCAAGTGAAATTGACATCGAGACTTTGCTGAGCGTACCTCTGGTTTGCAAGGGCGAGCTCATCGGTGTGTTGAACCTGTTCAATAAGAAATCGAAAGAGGGCTTCAGCGAGGAGGACCAGCGCTTGTTGTCGATCATTGCGTCGCAATCTGCACAGGTGATCGAGAATGCGCGCTTGTACGAGCAGGAGAAGCAGTTGCTGCGCATCGAGCAGGAAATCGGCATGGCCAGGGAAATTCAGGCCCGGCTCCTGCCCAAAGACAGCCCGGAGATTGCGGGCTTCGATATCGCCGGCGCCAGCTACGCTGCCAAGCAAGTCGGCGGCGACTACTTCGATTTTATCGATCTCGATGGTGGAAAATGGTGCGTGGCTCTTGGCGATGTCGCCGGCAAAGGCATTCCGGCCGCACTGCTGATGTCTCATCTGCAGGCCACCATTCGCAACCAGGCCGCAGCCAACTCCGCCTTTGCCGCCTGTATCGCCAAAACCAACGATTTCCTCTACCGCCACACGGAAGGCAACAAATTCGTCACGCTCTTTGGCGGCATTTTAGATCCGAAGAAAAAGACCTTTAGTTATGTCAATGCCGGTCATAATTATCCTTTTCACCTCAACAAAAATGGCAAAGTCACGCCTTTGGAGGCCGGCGGCCTGGTGATGGGCATGATGCCGGGCGTGCCGTATGACGAAGCCGAGCTCAAGCTAAAGAGCGGCGACGTTGTCGTTATCTATTCCGATGGCGTCACCGAAGCAGAGAATCCTCTGGAAGAGATGTTTGGTGAAAAGCGCCTGCAGGAGTTGCTGATCAAACTACACAAGAAATCAGCCAGAGATATGGTTCAGGAAATCTACAAGATTGTCAAGGAGTTTGAGGGCGGCACGCCCCAGGATGATGATATTACGGTGGTGGTTATTAAGGCGAGTTAGCTGCAGTTGATCAGAGCGCAGGTGATTGAAACGAAACCCACCGAGTTCCTCAGGATCACTTAAACTTCAAGCGCCCTATTTGTTTGTGTCTCAAAAAACCTACTCAGACTGTATTCAAAACAAGCTGGCCAAAGCGGCGTTTATCGTGGCCGCCTGTATTTCGCTCGCCTGCGAAAGCGGTCCACCGCCTGACATCACGGATCCGGGCGAGCTGCTTTTCCTTGGTTATGCGCGCAAAGATGTCAACTGTGCCCGCTGCCACGGTCCCCAGGGTCAGGGCGGCATGCAGGCGCCGTCTGTTCAGGAAGCATTCAAGAAACACGGTGAGGACGGCATCCTTGATATCATCGAGCTGGGAAAGGGAGAGGGCGAGGACGCCATGCCGCCTTTTGAAGGTCAGTTGAGCGAAGAGGAGCTCAGCGCGCTGCTACGCTTTCTTCGATCGGTTCAAAAAGAAACCGCGAGCCCGCGATGAATCTCGCTGCAAACACCCAATCCCGGGTTCAGATTGCCGGCATGAGCTCGTCGAGCGGCTCCGGGTTCTCTTCCACCTCCAGTCTTTTCACCATGTTGCCGTAGCGATGGTCTATTCTGAAGCCGAACTTGAAGAAAAAGCTCGGTCTCAGGAAGCCGACGCTTACTACTTCGACTCCCTGACTGCGCAGCCGGTTGAAAAATTCCTTTAACAAACCGTCGCTGATCTCCCTGCCTCTGTAGCGTTCCTGTACTACAACTTTTTCCAGGTGAACATGGCTGGCATCGATATAGTGATAGAACATGCCGCCCACAACCTGGCCACGCGCTCCCAGCACGACCAGGAAGCGATGCTCCGGAGTAAATTCAACCGGAAGGTTGGCGATGGTGAACAGTTTGTGCAGCTTGGCCACCTCTTTCGGATTGGCCGGTTCGCGGATCGCCAGTTGATTGCCCTCGTTGTCCTCGATGAAAACCACCAGCGCCGTTTTTTCTGAACCTTCCGCATGCAGGGAGACAAATTCCGCGGCATCCTCGGCGCCAAGGTGCGGATAGGAAAGCCGGGTTAGAAAGAGCTGTTC
>CAZVSL010000699.1:0-3165 GCA_964629935.1 uncultured Calditrichaceae bacterium
ACCTATATCGAAGACTTTCCCGATTCTATTCTACCTGAGGGCGGCAGCCAGGTGGCGCTCAACTACGACAATCTGCGCATTGCAGCCGTGCAATTCACCGGTACTTACGGTGACAGCGACCAGGAAGCGCAGCTCATCTATGTCGCGTTCACCTTCGAGACCATCACTACACCGGAGGATCGCGCCGAGGTGATGCAACGCGCCATGCAATATTTTGATGTTGCCTCCAGCGTTGCCGGCAGCTCACCTGCCGTACCGGAGCGATTCGAGTTGCAGCAGAACTATCCCAATCCTTTCAATCCTGAAACCACCATCAACTACAGCGTACCTGCGGATCAGCACGAGGCGCCGGTAACGCTGGCAATCTACAACACCCTGGGCCAGAAAGTCCGTACGCTGGTGCAGGAGAAAAAACCTGCTGGCAGCCACTCGGTCTCCTGGGACGGGAAATCCGACGCCGGCAGGCCGGTTTCGAGCGGCATCTATATCTACCGCGTTTCCGTGGCCGGGCAGACGGCGTCGCGTAAGATGGCGCTGGTGCGTTGAGTTGCATCTTTCTTCGATCCGTGTAAATCCTTGTGATCCGTGAAATTACGCGTTCAACATTCTGGTGGATATCCGACTAATTTAGGACTCATTAATTGTTTCTTAACGGCTGCAATTATCGTATACTTACTCTATAAGCGGATCATCAAAGTTTGACAAGTATTGAGGATAAAGCGATGTCATTGAATCATTTGAAATCAAAAATAGCCACGCTTGAGCTTCAAATGGGTTTGCTAAAGAAGCAAGTTGAGGATATGCTGCCCGGAAAAACTCTGCACTACAAGACCTTGCTTGAACTGAAAGGTGTGTGGAAATCGGACCACCTTACAAATGAGAATGAGCTAAAAGCTGTAGAGATGGACATTGAAAAAAACATTCTATGAAGCAGCTTGTACTGGATACTCATGCTCTTGTTTGGTATCTTGAGGACAATCAAAAACTGAGCCGCGAAGCACGGAAGGAAATCGACGACGTTGGCAATCGGAATCCTATCGATTTAGATATTCTATCGGAGCTAGCCACGAATCTGAGCATCCATGATGCCATAATTGTGGCAACCGCGAAAGTGTTCCATAAGTCATATGGTTCAGATGGGGGGTCTACGTCTTGAGTAAAGACGAGGAAATCACGGATTCCGGAGCGTCAAAGTAATTTGGTAAAAAGCTGCTGACAAAGCGAATTACACACTATCCGTCATGATTTAGTCATATTGCCGCCCAACGTATACGCACACAACTCTTTGACAGGTCTGAGTCGAATGCCATATTCCCGGCACCGTTATCCCATCATCAATCTGCATCTTTAATCCGCGAATCCGTGAAATCCGTGATCAAAATTAGTAGCCTAAAAAAGAATGGAGGGCATACTTGCAAAACAGGGGCTTAAAACGAAACATCGCAATCATAATCTTCACCATACTAATTTCAACTGGCGCACTAACACAGGAAATGCCAGAATGGACCGACCTGCCCAATGCACCCTTCTCCTCCCGGCACAATGACGTTTACTTTGTCACCGACAGCCTGGGCTGGATTTGCGACGGCAACGGCGCTATTTATCACACGCCGGATGGCGGACAGTCGTGGCAGCAGCAGTTTTTGCAAACAGACGCACATTTCCGCTCAATCGCGTTTCTGGATTCTCTCAACGGCTGGGCCGGCAATGTCGGTCTCGGTGAGTTTGGCGCCACGGATGGAAACATCTTCTATCATACAAGCGATGGCGGTCAAAGCTGGTCTACGTTTAATACATTCGCCGGCCCGGCGCCGGCTGGGGTTTGCGGCATGTACGTGGTCAACGATTCGACTATTGTCGCAGTAGGACGTGTGCGCGGCCCGGCTTTCTTTGCCAAAACCACAAACCGTGGTCAGACCTGGACCTCGAAAGACATGGGCGAATACGCTGCCGGACTCATCGACGTTTATTTCTTCTCGCCAGACACCGGCGTCGCTGTGGGCCTGACGAACAGCAACCATGAGCAATCAAGCGGCATCGTGCTCGGTACCACCGATGGCGGCCAGACCTGGGAGGAACGCCACCGCACGGATCGCACGGGCGAGTGGTGCTGGAAGCTCACTTTCCCCTCCCGGCAGGTGGGTTATGCTTCCCTGCAGCGCAATTCCCGCACCCCTATTTATATCCTGAAAACCGTCGACGGCGGCCAGACCTGGGAAAGCAAACTGTTCTCCAGCAGCTACTATTTTGTCCAGGGACTCGGCTTTGCTACCGAGGAAATGGGCTGGATCGGCGGCAACAGCTCGCAGCCGGTGTTTCAGACCACGGACGGCGGGGAGACCTGGAGCAGCGCCGGTTTTGGTGTACGCGTCAATCGCTTTCGCTTTCTGCGCCCGGATTTTGGCTATGCCGTCGGCCGCACTGTCTACAAGTACAGCAGCAAGACTGCCGTAAGCGTGGCCGCGTCGCCAGCACCACCGACGGATTTCCGGCTGGCGCAGAACTACCCCAACCCCTTCAATCCCGACACCCGCATCGAATACGAGCTCGCCGTACCGGATGACATCGAGCTCAGCATTTTCAACCTGCTGGGCGAAAGAGTGCGTACCTTGTTCAAAGGCGGCCGGGAAGCTGGTAGCCACCTTGCACTCTGGGATGGCAGAAATGAGCAAGGCGTGGCGCTGCCGAGCGGGATTTACGTCTATCGTTTGAAGTCAGGGAGAGAGGTTGTGGTGAGGCGGATGTTGTTGTTGAGGTGATCACAAGTTTTACTGGTGCAAGCCGGTGAGGAGCAGCCCATTCCCAGAAACCTGCTCGTCGCGCGGCCCAAATCACCTCAAAAAGGACTATTGGCCCGGCAACCGCGAGCAAAGTAGCGCCAAACAAAAATAAGGCGGCTCGCAGATGCTCGAAGCTACAGCTCATCTGCTGGCTGCCCGTGGCCAGGTTGTTAGCGGCAGAGGGGCCGCATGCTCGCTTGTCGCAGCCGCAATATGATTTTCCGGTGCGGCGCTATCGTTTTTCCTGGCGGCGCAATGGTTTTCATACGCGGCAGTACCATTTTCCAGTGCGGCACCATCATTTCTTCATGCGGCGATATGACTTTTCTGGGCGGCAGTATCGTTTTTGTTTGCGGCAGTATGATTTTTCTATGCGGCGCCATCA
>CAZVSL010000700.1:0-3165 GCA_964629935.1 uncultured Calditrichaceae bacterium
ATCTTGTCTGTCTGCTGCAGCAGCTCACGCGCTTTGGTTATACTGATACCCGGGTCCGTGGTGGGCATGTACAGCAGGTCGCCTTCATACAACGGTGGCATGAACTCAGACCCTAATCGCGAAAGCGGAAACAGAGACAACACCAGAACAACTCCGGCTGCTATGATGGTCGTCCAGCGGAAACGCAAGACCCGCGTTATGACTGGCCGGTAGATCCAAATCAGGAAGCGATTGACCGGGTTTTTGGTTTCGGGCATGATCTTGCCGCGAATGAGAAATCCCATTAAAACAGGCACAATGGTGATGGCGAGCAGAGCAGAGGCCGCCATTGCATAGGTTTTGGTAAATGCGAGCGGCTTAAACAGCCTGCCTTCCTGCGCTTCCAGGGCAAAGACCGGCACAAACGATATGGTGATGATGAGCAGAGAGTAGAACAGCGCCGGGCCTACCTCCTTGGAGGCGTCAATAATGATCTGCCAGTGGTTCTTCTTGCCTCTGTCGTGCTCGATGTGTTTATGCGCGTTCTCAATCATGACGATGGCGGCGTCGACCATGGCGCCGATAGCGATCGCGATCCCTCCCAGAGACATGATGTTGGCATTGATACCCTGTTGCTGCATCACCACAAAGGAAATGAGAATGCCGACCGGCAGAGTAAATATTGCCACAAAGGCACTACGAAAGTGCATTAGAAAAATGATACAGACCAGGGCGACGACGATACTCTCTTCGATGAGCTTGCCTTTCAGGTTGTCGATAGCGCGTTCGATGAGGCCGGACCTGTCGTAGACTTCCACGATTTCAACGCCCTCCGGCAAACTGCGCTTCAACTCGTTCAGTCGCTGCTTGACGCCGTTGATGGTCTTGAGTGCATTTTCGCCATACCGCATGATAATGATGCCGCCGACCACCTCGCCCTTGCCATTGAGCTCAACTAAGCCGCGCCGCAGTTCCGGCCCAAGATGAATATTCGCCACATGCTTAAGCGTAATGGGCACGCCGCGGTCGTCCACACCGAGTGTGACTTTTTCCAGGTCTTCGATTGACTGAATATAGCCCAGGCCGCGCACCATAAACTCTGTCTCCCCCAGCTCCAGCAGCCGGCCGCCAACGTCGTTATTGGATCCCTGAATTGCCATTTTGACGCGTTTCAGCGGAATGTTGTAAATCAACAGTTTGTTCGGGTCAACTTCCACCTGGTATTGCTTGACAAAACCACCGATACTCGCGACCTCAGCGACCCCCGGCATGGCGGTCAGCTCGTAACGTAAATACCAGTCCTGGATGCTGCGGAGTTGTGCCAAATCGTGACGGTCGCTTTGCAGGGCGTATTCATAAACCCAGCCCACTCCGGTCGCATCCGGCCCAAGGCTGGGTGTTACCCCCGGTGGCAGTTTCTTGGATACATAGTTCAGATATTCAAGCACGCGACTGCGCGCCCAGTACAGGTCGGTGCCATCCTCGAAAATGATGTACACCATGGAGAAGCCGAAAAAGGAATAGCCGCGCACGACCTTGGCATAAGGCACGGCCAACATGGAGGTGGTAAGCGGATAGGTTACCTGATCTTCTACAACCTGCGGCGCCTGGCCGGGATATTCTGTAAAGACGATCACTTGCACGTCTGACAGATCCGGGATGGCGTCCACCGGAGTGCTAAGCATTGCCACCACGCCCAGCAGAATCGCAAACAGGGTTGCCAGAATAACCATGAAGCGGTTATTGACTGACCATTCTATGATTTTTTCTAACATGATATTTGCTCATTCTATTTTGTGTTCATCCGTAACATATTTCTCAGCGCGTAATTCAATGCTGATGTTGCTGCGGCGTTGCCATTTGGGCCGCTGTCTGTTTTTCCGTGCCGGATTGAGAGCGAGATTGCATCATCTTCTGGATTGCCTCTCTTAGTCGACTTTCGGAATCCAGCAGGAATTGTGCGCTGGTGACGATACGTTGCCCCTCCTGCAAACCTGCCAGTATCTGAACTTTGGCGTCTTTGCCTTCGGGACCGAGCTTGACATCCTGAGGTCTGAATTTACCCTTGCCCAAATCTAGAAATACAATGTTGCGTTCCCCTGACCGAATAATAGCTTCGCTCGGAACCACAACCACTTCTTTGTCCGTGGCGGACGTGACGAAAATATTGGCGTACATCTCCGGTTTGAGTTGCAGCTTTGGGTTATGAAAAACCAATCTTACTTTCACGTCCCGTGTTTGAGGATTCAGGTAGGGATAGATGTATTCAATTTTCCCGACAAATCGTTGGCCGGGCATGTACGGCAGCTCCACTTCAACGGTCTGGCCCTGCTCTATCCACGGCAGCTCATACTCGAAAATGTGCGCGTATACCCATACAGTGGACAGATCAGCAATTCGAAATAGATCCATGCCAGCTTTGATGTAACTGCCTTCAATAGCATTTTTGTGTACCACAACGCCATTAACCGGGGAATAGAATGTCAGGGTCTTCTTGATTTCATCTGTCTGCTCCAGCGCAGCGATATCCTTCTCTGGAATATCCCAAAGCTCCAAACGTCGACGCGTGGCTTTCAGCAGGTCCCGGGAGCCGGCAGCGAGTTCCTGGAAATCGCTTTCTGCCAACTTCTTCTGATTTCGGAAAGCGAGCAGGTACTCTTCCTGCGTAGTCACCAATTCGGGTGAATAAACCTCGAACAAAGGCTGGTTCTCAGAGACGAAATCGCCTGTTCGATCAACGTATAGCCGTTCAATCCAGCCCGGGAATTTGGTATTGACTGTGTAGAGAGTTCCTTCGTTGTAGTCGATATGACCCACTGTCCGGATCACATGACTCAGCGTTTCCTTCTGGACCTCCGAGGTCCTGACGCCCATGCTCTGCACCGTCACCGGATCGATAGTGATCGCGCTCCCATTGCCCGGCTCTTGGCCTTCGTACACTGGAATCAAATCCATACCCATGGGCGATTTGACTGGTTTGTCCGATATGTAGGTCGGATCCATGGGAGCGCGCCAATAGAGGATTTTCTTGTCGCCGTTCTTACCCTTTGGTGCGGAGTCCATCTCTGCCATTTCCCCAGATTGTTCTGAATGTGCTTGTGGGGAATGGGTCACGGGTTTTCCCGCACTCTCTGTGTCTTTCATTGGTGTGAGCTTCATGCCGCAAATTGGGCTATTCCCGGGCTC
>CAZVSL010000701.1:0-1732 GCA_964629935.1 uncultured Calditrichaceae bacterium
CCCGGTTAAAGATAGCCTTATGCCGGAAAGAGTCGAGATCGAATTCTCCGCCCAGCTCTCGGTTGATTCTCCTGAGCAGATTAAGATTGAACTCGGCTGTCACGCCCTGAGCATCATCATAGGCCGGAACCAAAATCTGTTCCGGTTTCAGCAAGTCCATGCCGATGAGCAACATGTCGTGCTCGTTCATGTCCTGCCGGATTTCCCGCAGAAAAGTTTCGGCCTGCTTTGTCTCGAAGTTGCCGATGCTCGAGCCGAGAAAGAGAATCAGCTTTTGGCCGTGCTGTTTCTCCTTGAGCGTCGCCAGAGCTGTGAAGTAGTCTGAAACCAGGGCGGTGATCCTGAGTTTCCGGTAGCGCGTCAACAACTCTTTGGCGCTGCTTACCAGAATAGATTTGGAGATGTCGATGGGGACATAGTGCAGGTGGTGGCCGCGGCCGCGGTTCAGAAAGGCCTCGATGAGCAGGCGTGTCTTGGTAGAACTGCCGCTGCCAAGCTCTATCAGGGATATGTCTTCATGACACATGGCTGTGATATCGCCGGCGTATCTTTCGAGAATACCGCGTTCTGTGCGGGTTGGATAATATTCCGGCAAGTCACATATCTGTTCAAAAAGTTGCGACCCTCTCTCGTCATAGAGAAACTTGGGAGAAAGTCGTTTCGGAGTCGCGCTCAGGCCATTCAAAACATTTTGCGCGAACGGCTCGTCAGAATGATCTTTTAACGAGACCTTGACTCTCAGTCTTGGTTTTGTCAGGTTGGCCAGGGTGTCGAACGCCACGATAGTAACTCTCCCTTCTATCATAAAGCACTAGTAAGGTGCAGATGTTTTGATTTATGGTGTATTTGGGATTAGATTGAGAAAGCGGATATAAAGGCGAGTTGTGAAACTTACTTTTTGGGTAATATCTGCAAAAATTTTCATAAAAGCAACTTTTTTAGAGTTTGGGCATGTGGCAAACAGATGGATGACGCAAGCCAACAAGCTTATTGTGAGGCTTCCAGGCGTTTCAAATATTGCCGGAAAAGGCTGTTATCCAGACGCTGCATCCGGATACGCGGCTCAGACCCGGCGGGAGTGGTTATGCCGGCCTGATCTATCAGCAGAAGGGCGGCAAACCGCCGGTAACGTTCAGGCGCCGGCGCCCCTGCTTGCAGGAACGCCTGCTCTTGCACATGGTCAGGGTTGACCAGCTTTGTGAGCCAATGCGCTGCGCGCGGAATGTAGAGGTGTTTTGCCAGCCAGGCGTGAATCGGCCACAATGCAAGCCCGGTCGTCCTGCCATGGTCCCGGCAGAGCTGGCGGCCAAGTTGACGCAGCTCTAAGTGTTTCATATTCTCAAGATCAATGTCTTCAGGACCGCCAAACAAGGCGCGCACGTAAGCTGCATTGGCTTCCTCGTGGCTGTGCAACAGACAGGAAGCATCACCAAAATACCCCCACAGTCGCGGGTTGGCTTCGCCCGGCTGCCGGGTGAGGAACTCCAGCAGCACCCGGTGCGCTTCCTGTGGCCGACCGAGTTTGAGATAGCAGGCGCCGATGTGCAAGCGGCTGTCTTCCGGCGATACCAGCTCGCAGAATCCGGGCGGCGCTTTGTCGACAATCCGCTGGCAAAGAAGATTTTCCACCAGAGACCGAACGGTGGAGGACAGGGATGCATCTTCCTGCAGTTTTTGCCAGACGCGAGCCAGCCCGATCAAACCGGTGCTGGCATGTACATTGTGCGAAAGC
>CAZVSL010000701.1:1742-3158 GCA_964629935.1 uncultured Calditrichaceae bacterium
GCGGGCGACTTCAAGTGCGTCCTTCGCCCCATTCAGATCATATTCCTGCAGACAACGCAGGCCGCGCTCCTTATGCTCAATGGCGGGGGTGAACAGCTCGATCTGATTTGTCATCCCGGGCGCTCACTCCTGCGGTTTTTTAATCACTGGCTCCACCATGCCAAACCCCTGTGAACCACGCTCACCGAGACCGCATTGCCACGCTGTCCGGATAAGCTCTACGCTGCCGGCAAGTGTGAAGTAGCTTTCGAAACAGTAGACCTTTGTCTGTTCCGGGGTCCCTTCCTTGATCCAGATAAGCTTGCCTTTCGGCCGGTCCTGGGTCTCGAACTGAAATTCAAATCTGGTATCTTCCGGGGCATGATTGTGTATGATGTGATACTTTTGCATCAAGTTTTGGTGCAATGCCTGGGGCAGACGCCGGTCGTCCGGACGAAAATAATGGATGCGTGCGCTGCTTCCCTGATCGACCATCGTACTTGCAGAGATAGGCGACAGGCACTTGAAGCGCATGGTTTGAGAGAAGGGCGGCACAGGCAGGGCTTCGACTTGCTCGATTTGAAATCTGGCGTGCTGGCCCTGGCCGGCGATGACGAGCTCAAGCGTCTCGAAAAGCCCAAGCACAAAGCCCTGCACAAATTCATCGAGCATCGGACTGCCGATCTGCAATGTCCAGGGCGCGTTTTGACCGACCAAAGTCCGGCCATCTCGCCTGCCGCCCGGAATCCAGAGTTTGGAGAAGGTAAACAGCTTCATCAGCCGGCCGGTCGGGGCCGGATAGCCTTTAGAGTGCAGGAATCGCGCATATTCAGGCGCCGCTTGTTGCAATATCTTGTAGATCACCGCCGACAGCGGATACTGATAATTTATCGGCACCCGCGGCTCAGGCGTGGTCGGTCTCAGGGAAAGTCTGAGTCGCATGATGGTCAGTCCTGTATCACATTTTCTCGTCCCGACTGGCGCGAACGCAAGTCCACCTCGATAGATGTTGCAGCAATATGAATGGAGACACACAAGCAAGAATGTGACAAAGATAGCATCCCCGGTTTGAAAATCAAGCATGAATTAACTTGCATGGTAGATGCGGATTGCCGGCTCTATGTGGTTTTGTGTGGGTAGCTGCACATCATTCTTTGCTATCACGGTCTTAGGCTCCCTCCTCCGAGGGCTTTTAGAAGCAGATTTTTCAATTCCGTAGGAGCGCTCCTTACGGAGGTAACATCTGGATTAATCCAGGTGTTTGTAGAAACCGTTTCAACGGTTTCTCCCAAAGTTTCGCTGTAGTACTAAGACCTTATTCTAATCTTTTTCACCTTAATAGCATGCAATATCAACCAACTCCCTAAACCTTATTAGCTTATTTTACAATTCTGGCAAAACCTCTTTGCTGTGCAACCGATGGGTTAGTATCGCTAT
>CAZVSL010000702.1:0-2424 GCA_964629935.1 uncultured Calditrichaceae bacterium
TTGATTATGATGGCGACGGGGCCATGGACCTACTCGCGATTGGTTTCTTTTATGATTCCGGCCTCATACGGAATTATCATGCTTATGAAGCCGAAATCCTTGGTTTCAGGAAATTGTGGCGCAATACCCATTGGCTCGGGTTTTCGCCGTTTGGGTCCGGTGCAAGTTTTAAAGTGGAGCTCGCAGATCTTGATCAAAACGGCTTAATAGACTTTGTACGTTCCGAGCTTAATCTGAATTTGCTGTCCAGCCCTGGCATCAGCGCTTACGAGAATCCCGATCCGAATCTGCAGGCAGCATGGCGCAGCAAGAATGAGCTCGTCGCCCGCTTCCGAAGCAGCCATCCCGACACGCTTTACTTCGATCAAGCGTTTGGCGAGCTCGACGGCGACGGCGATGCGGATGCGCTGGTGACCGAGCTCATTATGACCGGCGCCGATAGCGGCCGGAGCCGACACTTATTTTTTGAAAATCGCGGAACTGCCGATGCCCTGACCTGGGTGGAGAAGCCAGCCTGGCAGCATGGATTGGACGCAACCGTGTATGCCGCCTCCACACTTTCGGACCTTGACCGGGACGGCGACACGGATTTGATTTTTGCCACAGAGGAGGGAACGCTCATTTTGTATGAAGATATCGGCGCGCCTTCTGCTCCGGTCTGGCGACTGCGTACGGACGTCTTCGCCGGCATCTGGCTTGAAACGATAGCTACAATCGCATTTGCGTATTTGGATGCCGACAGCCAGCCCGACCTCTTTGTCAGCAGCGATGCAGGTGAGATGTTTTTCTACCGCAATGAATCTACGGTTGCGGTTGCTGAGCGCATCGCGCATTCACCCACTACGTTGCCGCTGCGTCAGAACTATCCCAATCCCTTCAATCCCGAGACCACCATTCGTTTCGTCGTTCCTGCAAATTCAAACTGCACTTCCTGTGCGGTGAGACTGGAAATATACAACGTGCTGGGCGAGCTTATCCGCGTTCTGGTGGATGAATCTCTGGCGCCGGGTGAGCATTCTGTGACCTGGGATGGCACAGATCGATTTGGCAGTGAGGTTGCATCGGGCGTGTATATTTATAAATTGAGGTATGGCGAGAAGGGTGCGGCGCGCAGGATGCTGTTGCTACGGTAATTTCTTATCCATCCGATGGCTTTTGAGCCATCGGATGGATAGAGTTCGATCTGGCTCAAAGCCATCGGATGGATAGACAATTCAAATCACAGATCATCCATACCCGTTGCTGAAAGCTGGGCCATTTGCAAGAGCCCATCTCAACGATTTCCACTTTCATAATTCTCAGATTCAAATTGTTCTAACCTGGATTATTCATGCAAGAGAAGGTCAATACGTTGCGTGTTCAGCCTTTAGGGGGTGTGAAAACAACTTGGTGAACTTCGAAAAGTCTTCGCTTTTTTTACTAGCCAGGCCTGGTACCATAATAGAATGCCGGGTTATTTATTCACACCACCTTTAGGCTGTTACGACACGCTGAAGCGTGAACACTGACCCTATTCTCTAAATTCAGAACTCGATTTTGAGCATAAAATGCCAGTTTGTGAATAATCAAGGCTAGTATCAACCCGAGCCTGTTCTCATTGCTTCTCCGGTTTCAGCATTTGCCACTGGCGCCCGTTGAATGCCGAATCGGTACGCGGGTCCCAGTTGGCGTCATTGCTTAAAATGTACCGATCCTGCCCGTCGCTGTAGACACGCTGATAATGGCTCGAAAGGTAAACAGTGTTGCCGTCAGGCGCGGTATAAGGTGTGCGTTCATGGATCATGTCGATTTCCCGGCGCTGACCTGCGTCTGTCATGCCGCTGCGTTTTTTCCATCCGTCGTATAGGATATCGTTCACAGAGGTATTGTTTTTTTGGAGCTGTTTAACGGTCTTCGGCGGTGGACGGTGGAATGTCCTCTGGTAATAGCGATGCATCGCCTCGTAATACCGTGGATTATAGCGGATGCTTTGCGCGATCGTAACCAGTGCCGGGTCATTGATATAGTCGCTGCCCGCCGGCCCTGCCAGCGAACGCATATCTACGATGCCCCAGTTCGCCATAGCCACGCGGCCGTAAGTTCTCATGATCATCATATGCCAGCCAACCAGGAAAGTCTCTTCCATAGGCTTGCCGTTTTGATTGTATTTAAAAATGACCTTTGTACCGCCTACGTCCATAAACGCCTCGCCGCCAGGTGCATGCTGCATCTGGCGCAGCTCTTGCATCTGGCCGGCGAACATCTGCTGCAACGTCCGGGTCAGATCCGGCAGGGGCTCCTCGGAGATTAGCTGGAGGTTGGTAATGGTAGGATCGGGGTTTATTTGGGCCATGTACAGAATCCACTGACCGATAGACTCCGGCGGCGCCAGGAAAAATGTTCCGTCCACCGGCTGCATGGGCTGCGCCTGGGTATAATCACTAT
>CAZVSL010000702.1:2434-3156 GCA_964629935.1 uncultured Calditrichaceae bacterium
CTGATAGCAGGGTAGAAGTGAATGGAACGGCCATCGGGCGCTTCCACCAGCAGGTCGGTAAGGGTGAACATGTTGCGCAGCTCGGGGGGCGTGCGCTGCATGCCGCCTTCGACTTTCCAGCCCTCGGGTACCAGAAGGGTGAATCCCGTTATTCCCTCGCCAGGTAAGGGCACTGTATGCTGACGGAAAACAGTGGGTTTTTTGTCCTGCGCCTGACAGGACGGGAACACCAGAAACGCTGACAAAACAAGACCCGTAATCGCGACCGAAAATCGGTTTAATCTATGATAACGAAACATATTCTTCCTCCGGATGTAGATGTGAACGTTGTCTGGATAAAAACAGAAACTGCTAACCTGCATTATTCACAAATCGCCACCTCCGCCACAGGATAAATCCTGCGGCTACAAATAGTTGAACCCGCCTGAAGGCGGCTTCAGCCGTCTTGCCTGAGATTAGCCTGATGGTTCAGCATCAGGCTAAAAAGGCAGATTCGTGAATAAACCAGGCTAGAATATGGTGATGAAACCATCCGCGAAATTATTAAAGGTCAGTATCGCATTGTCTACAAAAGCGATGACAAAAATGACACTATCGTCATCGTTACCATTCATCATGCGAAAAAACCACTTCTTTAGCCGCCCCACAGTATCTTTACTCTTGCCCTGGTGCTTACTTGCTTAAATGAGCGTAACGTTCCACTTCACGCGCGCGAGGAGGAA
>CAZVSL010000703.1:0-3153 GCA_964629935.1 uncultured Calditrichaceae bacterium
GCTGGTTTTATCTGAGTGGCTCAAACGGCATCGTTTGGGCCACTCGTGGTCTTGAGCAAGCCGAGACCATTAGAGGTGCGCCGGGAGCGCTGGGGACTTGTGCCGAGCTCGTCGTCAAAAATCCGAGCGGAACCAAACTTGCTGACGATTCACGACGCGTCCCGAATCGAGCAAGCGGTCGGCTTCATCTGGAGAGACGACGAAGGGTTAAAATTGCAACCGGACTGGTATTATCCTGCCAACGCTCGTAATCAGAGTTTCATGAAATGGATGAATGGCAAATAGGCTCTGCTCCCCCCGATTCGCAGCATTGAGCAGAAACTACCCGGGCAATCTCTCCTCATGTTTCAGATGTTTCACCAATCAGTCAACCATTTGCTGTCTGACATGTACTTACTTAAAATCTGAAACATGAGTTTTTCAAATAACACAAGGAGGCAACATGTACAGCAAGTCCAAACTCTTGGTTGTGACAGGGTTGATGCTTGCACTCTGCTCCACTTCCTTATTTGCACAGCAGAGCGCTGCCGCGGAACAGGGCGAGTATCTCGTTTCCATCTATCATGTGGCTCCGGGAAAACACCTGGACTTCTTGAACTGGATGGCAACCCAGGAAACCATCGCCAAAGAAGCGGGAGCGCCAGCGGCGCAATGGTTCGCCCACATCGATGGCGACAACTGGGATTACATCGTAATCAGCAAACAATTGGATGGCGACCGCGCAAAAGAAGTAGACAGCAAGATCGAAGCGCTAACCAAACAAAAGGGACTCCCCACCGGATTGGCCGGCTCTCTGAAATTCCGGCAATTTATGGCTTCCCACACCGATACCTTCGTCATGGGTCCCTTCACCGCCGCAGAGATGGTGAAAGCCGCTGAAGAATAACCAAATTACCTTAGCTAAGCTAACCGCAATATGTAACCCTGACAGGGTTTCGAAACCCTGTCAGGGTTAATGAATCCATTCCTAAGAAAGTGAACCGGAGATGATGAAAAAGCTCACAATGTCTGTCATACTGGCCGCAACTTTTGTCCTTGCTGCCTGCACACAGAACCAGCGAAAGGACGAGGCCTCGCAGCAGAACCTCGAGGTCGTGCGCGGCATGTACAACGCCTTTGCAAATGGGGACATCCCGACTGTGCTTGCCGGCATGGATCCGCAGATCGAGTGGAATGAAGCCGAGAATTTCCCGTACGCGGATGGCAACCCGTACATCGGACCAGACGCCGTTGTCAACGGCGTGTTCGCGCGCCTCGGCTCAGAGTGGGAATACTGGAACCTGACCGCCCTGAAATTTCATGGTATGGCCGGCAACATGGTACTTGCCACCGGCCGCTATCAGGCGAAATACAAGCAAAACGGCGGCATCATCGATGCGCAATTCGCCCATGTCTGGACGCTTCAGGATGGCAAAGTTGTGCGATTCCAACAGTACACCGACACCGAGCAAGTAACGAGGGTAATGCGGCGTTTGTAGAGACGTCGACTGGAAAAACGGGCCAAAGAACGAACTACTTTGATCGGCTGGAAGGAGTTACAAAACATGCGTCGTCAAATATTTGTACTGGTGTGCTTCGGCTTAATAGCCACAGGTGTCTTATCGGGCTGTGACAAAAAGGAGCCGGAGAACGCAATGATGGCGAGTCCGGCAAACCGTGTTGCTCACATACGCAGCCTTGTCGGGGCCTCTGAGCTACGGAGCGATGTCGCGTCCTTGTTGACTGAGATCAGCGCCTCAGCAGATTTATCCCCCGCGCCGGTTCAGCTCCGCGAATTCGCCGAACGCTACACCGCAGCATGGTGTAGCCAGGAAGCTGCCAGTGTGGCCGCCTTCTTCGCACCCGACGGCTCGCTCAGCGTCAACTACGGCGCGCCGGCCGTCGGGCGTGGCGCCATCACCGGGGTAGCGCAGGGATTCATGACCGCTTTCCCGGATATGGTGGTACGCATGGATGATTTGCTGCTTCACACGGATCGGGCTGTCTACTGCTGGACCTTGCTCGGCACGAATACCGCGCCCGGCGGCACAGGTAACAAGGTTCAAATCAGCGGCTTCGAGGTCTGGCAGATCGGCGCCGACGGCTTGATCGTCGAGTCTCTGGGCCATTTCGATAGCGCTGCTTACCAGCATCAACTCGAACACGGTGGTGCAGACACAAAGTAGTATGGCTTCAGCATTTAATCAATTCAACTCATTAATCGTTATTCATTTACTCATTAAGGGAGGCAGTATCATGAAACATGCAACACGACTCTTCCATGTCGCCATCATGGTGATGGCGCTAATTTTCACTTCCGGCTTGTTCGCACAGGATGCCGCCAAAGTCGCTCCGAAACAGTACACAGTGGAATTCGAGAACGACCAGGTTCGGATATTGCGCATCAGTTATGGCCCCGGCGAAAAGTCGGTAATGCACGCACATCCGGCCGGCGTGGCGGTATTCTTGACCGATGCTCAGGCGAAATTCACTTATCCTGACGGCAAGAGCGAGCCGATCACAGCCAACGCCGGGCTGGCGATCTGGACGCCAGAGGGGAAACATCAACCGGAAAACACCGGGGAAGCTTTCGAGCTCATTCAGGTGGAGATAAAGAACCAGACCGAAGGCACGAACGGCGCCGCCCTGCGCAAGACCATTGAAGCACAGTCAGCAAAATGGGCAGCGGCTTACAACCGCCAGGATGCGGCAGGCGTTGCGGCGCTTTACACCGAGGACGCCATCGTCCTGCCGCCAAATCATGAGATGGTGCAGGGCCGCCAGGCTATCGAAGTTCTGATGAACAGTGAGTTCCAAATGGGCGCCCACGATGCGGTCCTGACAACAATTGAAGTTGTGGGTATGGGCGACGACACCGCTTATGAAATCGGCAAGTACACCATCAAGATCAAACCAGAGGGCCAGCCGGTCATGACCGACAGTGGCAAATACATGGGCCTTTTCAAACGCCAGGAAGACGGCACCTGGCTGCTCTATCGCGACACCTGGAACAGCAGCATGCCGATGCCGGGGCAGGAAGCGGTCAAGAAATAAGCGAAGCCTTCCCGGAACAAGTAGATTCACTAAGAATTGCGCCGGCTTCTTCGGAAGCCGGCGCTCCATCCGATGGCTCGAAGCCATCGGATGGATAAGCAACATGTTAAATTTCCGCAA
>CAZVSL010000704.1:0-3138 GCA_964629935.1 uncultured Calditrichaceae bacterium
CCAACTGCCACTGCCAACTGCCACTGCCAACTGCCCCAACTTGGATTGGATGAATCAATCATCTTCAATGAAAACGGAGGGGGAGACATTGAATCTTTTGCTAAGCTTTTTGATTTGCCTAACATTGAGCTTTCTTCGGCCACTCAATATTTCCGATACAACTCCCTGACTTCCCAATTCCTTCAAATCGCTTTGCTTTAGATTATGTTCATCCATCAAATATCTTAAGCATCCAATGGGATCTCCCTTTGGCTCAGGATCATGCTCATTTTCGTACTCTTCGATCCGAGTTCCTATAGTTTCCATCAATGAGGCCAATGGATGATCTTCGTCTTCGTCTACCATGTCGATCAGCTTATCTATGGCTTTTACGGCATATTCGTACTGTTCCTCTGTATGAATAACTGATACAACCTTCGAGGCAATGGGCCATATCCTGGCAATTTCCTCTAACTCTTCTCTGATAGCTTCCTCATTCAGTATTTCCATGGTTATTCCTTCCATCTACCTTTATCATACTCTCTATGCGTCAGTACATCCCTGATATAAATAATCTTCCGAATATAATGAATGGCGACAATCAATCTGTACCTATTCCCTGCCACGTTGAACACCGTTAACTTACCTAGTTTATCCACACTTGGGAAAACTTGACGAATTTCAGAGAATGAACCAAAATCACTACGTTTCATTATTCGATACCAGCGGTCCAAAGGTTCATGCGCTTCCGGGTGTTTTTGAGCAAATTCGAGCAAACGTCTTCGGGTTATAATGCGCATAAGATAATATATCTCATAGAGAGATAATTGTCAAGCAACATTATCTTCATGATCAGCATCACTTGATACACCTATCCGTTCGTGAAGACGGCGTGAAGGTAATTCTGTGAATTCTTGAGTCAGCCAAACCTCGCAAGCACTCTGTTTTGTTGTCAGTGAATACTTGACATTCAATGCCAGAAGCCTAACTTCTAGCGTATGGAACTATCTCTCGTAACGGATATTGTCAAGCTGTTTGCCCTCTCCATCGTAGTTCTGCTGCTATTTGGCCGGCTCCGCATACCGTCCATTGTTGGTTTTCTCATCACGGGCATCGTTGCCGGGCCGCATGGATTGGGCCTGATCAAAGCTGTGCATGAAGTCGAACTCCTGGCGGAGATCGGCATCATCTTTCTGCTGTTTACCATTGGCATTCATTTTTCCATCAAGGAGCTGCTGCGGGTCAAGAAATCGGTGCTGTTGGGGGGCAGCTTGCAAGTGGCGCTGACGACTCTTGCCATGGTGGGCGTATCGCAAGCGCTGGGTTGGGATCTTGCCCGGTCTCTGTTTTTGGGCTGGCTCCTGGCTTTGAGCAGCACCGCCATTGTGCTCAAACTTCTCGAAGAGCGGGCAGAGATGGCCACGCCGCAGGGCCGGAATGCCGTCGCCATCCTGATCTTTCAGGACATCATCATCTTCCCGATGATTCTGTTCACGCCACTGCTGGCGGGCGCTGCCGGCAATGTCAGCGAAACGCTGCTGCTCCTGGCGGTGAAGGTCATTGGCCTGGTTGCAGTGGTCATTGTGAGCGCCCGTTATTTGGTTCCCGGTTTTCTGTATCAGATAGTTAGAACCCGCAGTCGCGAGCTCTTTCTGCTGAGCGTGGTGGTCATCTGCTTTGCTGTTGCCTGGCTCACCTCCAGCGTCGGCTTATCCCTTTCTTTAGGCGCCTTTCTGGCTGGACTGATCATCTCGGAATCTGAATACAGCCATGAAGCCATGGGCAACGTTATGCCGTTTCGGGATGTGTTCCTGAGCCTGTTTTTTGTATCCATCGGCATGCTCCTGGATGTACGCGTTTTGTTCGCACAGCCATTGCTGATTCTGTCCATCACGATCGGCGTCATCTTGCTGAAGACATTGCTGGCGACGCTGGCGGTTTTTATCCTGGGGTTTCCTCTGCGCACCTGTCTCATAGCCGGCCTGACCCTTAGTCAGGTAGGGGAGTTCTCCTTTATTCTTTCCAGAACCGGATTGTCTTACGAGCTTTTGACCACAGAGACTTATCAAATTTTTCTCGCGGTCTCGCTGGTGACCATGGCTGCAACGCCTTTTATTATGCGTCTGGCGCCAGGTGTGGGAGATTGGATTGCTGAGCTACCCCTGCCGGAAGGATTGAAACTCGGGCTCTATCCGCTCAACACAGAGCATGTCAAAACGGAACGAGAGCAACTCAAAGACCATTTGATCATCATCGGTTATGGCTTGAACGGCCGGAATCTTGCCCGCGCCGCCCGAGGCAGCGGCATCCCGTACATCATCATTGAGATGAATCCGGATACCGTGCGCGCTGAACGGGCGAAATCAGAGCCCATTTTTTACGGCGATGCCACGAAGCAAACCACGCTCGAGCACGCTCATATTAGCACCTGCCGGGTCGTGGTCATCGCCATTTCGGATGCCGCCGCCACCCGCAACATTACAACTGTGTGCAAGCGTTACTATCCGCACGTCCATGTCATAGCACGTACCCGCTTCCTGCAGGAAATGGAGCCTCTGCACGACCTCGGCGCCGACGAAGTTATCCCGGAGGAATTCGAAACCTCGGTGCAGATTTTTACACGGGTGCTGCGGCACTATCTCATACCCAACCAGGAGATCGAGAAATTCGTGGCCGAGCTCCGCCTGCACGATTACGAAACTCTGAGGAGGGTATCCAAACCAGTCACTTTCACCACCCTGAAGCAAACCATCCCGGAGCTGGAAATCAGCACGTTTCGACTCACGAAAAAGTCGCCTTTTGCCGGCAAGTCATTGGCTGAAATTGACTTGCAAAATCGCTATGAGGTCACAGCCCTGCTCATACAGCGAGATGGCGAGGCCCACATTCAGCCGAAAGGAAGGACAAAGCTGCAGGCAAACGACGCCGTTACCATAATTGGCAAACCAGACAAGATTGCAGAATTAGATGCTGTGTTGCGAGCATCGGATTGACGCTCACTGAAATGACCATACGGCGACAGGCGACCCGGCAACATAATTCACAATTTGATTTGGTTCCGGTCGTAAGATCCGCGTGCTGTTTACGGGGCTCGTCCGGTTTAGGCTGTTACGACACGCTGAAGCGTGAACACCGACCCTACCCTCTAAAAGTCAGAAT
>CAZVSL010000705.1:0-3136 GCA_964629935.1 uncultured Calditrichaceae bacterium
ATGTTTCCCGGGCGCTATCCCATTGTCAAAGACAGCACCTATCTGAGTGAAATCCTGCAAAAAGCCGGCGGCTTTACGGATGAGGCATTCGTACAGGAAGCATTTGTCATGCGCTCCAGCACCCGCCTGCGATTCGACAAGGAGTTCGAGCGCTTGAAGGAAATGCGCCGCGAGGAGATGAGCGACCTCGAATATCAGTATTTTGTCATGCGCCAGAATTCCGCGGATATCGATCAAATTGTGGTGGACTTCGAAAAGCTGGTCGCACAAAACGACCGCACGCAGGACATCATCCTGGAGAACGGCGACGTTATCGTGGTGCCGAAAGAGCCGAAAGTGGTTTCGGTGACGGGCAGCGTGGCCAATGCTGGCGGCGTTACCTACGTGCCGAACGCGAATCTGACATACTACCTGGCGAAAGCAGGCGGCGCCTCCTGGGACGCCAATCTCGGCAAAACCAAGGTCATCAAAGTCACCGGCGAAGTCATCGACGATGAAGACGTCAAAACCTTTGAAGCCGGCGATATTATCTGGGTACCCAGAAAATCCGACAAGAAATTCTGGCCGGTTGCCTTGCAAACCGTGTCCGTTCTGGCCCAGCTTGCATCCATTTATCTGATTGTAGATACGGCAATAAACCGTTAGCAGGAGTTTTAACAAACCGGCCTTTTGGTTTGGGCCACGAATTTACACAGTTGAAATATACCGCACATGGAAGATAAAGTTAACCACCAAGTCACGAAGCGGCACAAAGAAACACCAAGAAAGGACCAAGAATCCTGGTCACCCATAACAGCAAGGAACATGATGAGACAGAACGATAATATGAACGGTACTATGTCGATTAGGGCCTCCTTTTTGGTCTTGGTGCTCCTTAGTGTTAGTGTATCTTTGAGTATTTGTGGTAAGTCATTGAGGCGGTGTTTGGTCAAGAAATGAACAATAAAGAGGCGAACAATATCGAGGAGATCAGCCTGCTTGATTATGTGGAAATAATCGTCAAGCGCAGACGCATGATCGTGCGCAATACTATCCTGGCTGGTTTGTTGATGGCGCTGTTGACGTTTGTGCTGCCCAGCACCTACACGGCAACCACCACTTTGCTGCCGCCGGATGACAGCGATAGCCAGGGCCTGCGCGGGTTGCTGGCAAAATCGCCAACATCTTTTCTGGACCTGCCGGGCATGAGTGCAACCTCCTCTGACATCTTTGTCGAGATCCTGAAAAGCCGAACCGTTGCGAAAGCCGTGCTCGGGACAAAATACGACTATGAGTCGCAAAAGCAGGATCTGTTCAGCATCTGGGGTGAAGAAAGCAAAGCCAGCGCAATCAGCAAATTGCATGAGAAGACCAGAATTACCTCCAACGAACAAGGCGTCATCACCGTGGCGGTTGCGATGCGTGATCCTGACCTGGCTGCTCAGGTGGCAAAAGCCTACGTCACACACCTGGATCGGACGAACCAGGAGAAGAGCTTTTCGCGGGCCAAGAATTCGCGCATCTACATCGAGCAGCAACTCGAGCAGACGGAACGCAATCTGAAGCAGGCTTCACAAAGACTGGCCGACTTTCAGCAGAAGTTCAAAGCTGTAAACCTCGAAGAGCAGACTAAGGTAGCTATCGAGAAAGCCGGCGAGATCAAGGGTACCATCATGGCCAGGGAAGTGCAGCTCGAAGTTGCGCGCCAGACCATGAAACCGAACAATCCAGTCATCCTGCGCTTGCAGAAAGAGCTTGACGAGCTGCACCGGCAAGCCCGGGAACTGCAGTTTGGCAACGCCGCAACTTCAGAAGAGCAGAACGATTATTTCATTCCCTTTTCCGAGGTGCCGGACGTCGGCTTGAAGTTTGCCGAATTGATTCGCGATGTCAAGGTTCAGGAAACGGTGTGGGAGTTGCTCAACCAGCAGTACTTCACCGCCAAAATCCAGGAAGCCCGCGATACGCCGACCGTTCAGGTTCTCGACGAAGCCGTACCGCCGGAAAAGCGCACCAGCCCGAAACGGACGCTGCTGGTGCTGGTCGCTTCATTTCTGACGTTCATGTTCAGCATTTTCGCTGCTTTTGTCATGGAGTTCGGCGAAAAAATCAAGCAACAGGAAGATGAATATCGCCGACTGCGCAACCTCGGCCAGCAGTTCAGGGAAGACTATCAGGCTGTAAAGGCGACAGTGAATCGTATGTTGCAGCGTTTCCGCAAGCAGAAGAGCGTTGATGGCCAGAGCAATATTAATAAACCACAGGCAAATGGGGCGGATGGGCGAAGAACCGGGATGTCGAAAACCGGAAACCGGAAATCGGAAATCGATACGTGAAGGCCCGCACGCTGCAACGGCAACGGCAAAGCATCCTGCAAGTTTTAGGCACAGATTAACCACAAAGTCACTAAGGAACACGAAGAAAGACAGAGGAAATGTTTTGTACACAATAGACTATTTCTTGCTTTTTCTTTGTGTTCTTAGTGTCTTCTTTGTGTCTTAGTGGTAAATAAAGGTCTTTGTGGTGAAAAAAGAATGCGCAATATAATCATACTCATTACAGGTCTTCTGCTCATCGCTCCGCTGACTCGGACACAGGCGCAGTCGGTCTACGTGCCGCTCAACCATTGGGCCTACGAGTTTGTCGAGCGCATGGAGGCCAAAGGCGTGCTCACCGGCGTGCTGAACGGCACGAAGCCATACAGCCGCGAAGAGATGGTGGACTATCTACTCGCGATGGAGCAGCGCGTCGACGCCGGCTATCCCCTCAATGACGTGGAGGCACGGCAACTGCAGTTTCTACGATTTGAGTTTGGCGAAGAATTCAAGCATAAGACCGGCAAGAACGGCATCGACTATCCGAGCCGTATCGAGGCTATGAAACGCAGCAAGCTTCTCGGCAAAATCTTTCCCGATTTTCTTTATCGCAATAACCGCAACCTGATCGATATCAAGAGCGATGCCTTTCAAGCGTACATCGATCCGATTTATTTCCAGAAATGGTTGTACGCCAATCCTGACACGGTGTCGGGTACGGAGAAAGTATTCGAGCGCACACATGGTTTCACCGTACGCGGTCAACTTGGTGAGCACATCGGCTTTTTCTTCGATTTTCGCGATACCCAGGAATGGGGCACGCGCACCTATCCGGAGCGTTT
>CAZVSL010000706.1:0-3133 GCA_964629935.1 uncultured Calditrichaceae bacterium
AAGTGCCGACGCATGTCGCCGGGACCGCGGGCGATCAGCAATCGCCCGGCAGTTTTAAACTGGCCCAGAACTATCCGAATCCGTTTAACCCGGCGACCACGATATCCTTTGTCCTGACGAACCCGGCGCCTAAGCGGGTGCAGCTAGCGATTTTCAACATCATGGGGCAGCGCATCAGAATGCTGCTCGATGAACGGAGTGCCGCCGGCGATTATGAAGTTACGTGGGATGGATACGACGACAACGGCAACCCGGCGGCGAGCGGAGTTTATATCTACAGGCTGCAGGTGGGCGACCGGGCTCATTTCAAACGGATGACACTGCTGCGATAAAGGCGGAGTCATCAAAAAACTGGCAGCGGAGCGCGACCCCACAGGCCAGGCGCCGCCATTATGCAAGACGAGTGGCTGGCGAAATCTACGACGCTCCCGTTCGCATTGCGCCCTGATGCTCAGGGCGGCGCCTGGCCGAGGAGGCGCGTGGAGCCCGCGCAGGACCCCGCAGGCCACTCCGCCGCCGTAATGCGAGACGAAAGGCTGGCAGAACCTGTGGCGCTGCATTTGACATATCAGGTCTGGCCGTTCAGGGCGGCGAGTGGCCGAGGAGGCCGGAGCGGTTTATAATCCCGGATGGCCTAAATGCTGCGGTCGCGATCGATATTGAAAAAGGAGATTATTGTGAAAAAGCGCATCTTTCTATGGCTGCTGGCTGGCATGATGTCTGGTGGTGCTGTCAGCGGTCAGGAACTATCCGGAGACAGCGAATTGCTCAAAGAAATACTGCAGTCCGGTCCTGAGGTCGTTCAGGAAGTCCTGCAGCAGGCGGAAAAGCACCGGCTGCAGATTTTGTATACGCAGATCGAGCGTGACGAGACAAATGCGCCCCATTTTGTCGCGCATGGCCTGCGGTTGAACACCGACGCCTACTTCTACCCTGCCAGCACCATCAAACTGCCGGCAGCGCTGTTGGCTTTGGAAAAGCTCAACGAGCTTAACGTGCCGAAGTTAGATAAATTCACCGAAATCAGAATCGGCGAGGGGGATTATGCCACGATTGACTCGACACAGACGCCGTCAATTGCGGACTATGTCAGACGGATTTTTTTGGTCAGCGATAACCACGCGTATAATTGTTTGTATGAATTTCTGGGACAAAAACATCTCAACGAATCGCTCTGGCAGAAAGGGTACGACGACGCCTACATCATTCGCCGGCTGGAGAGCGGCACTTCACCGGAAGAGAACCGGATTACAAAAGCATGCACGTTCATCAACAACGGCGAGGTTGTTTACGAGCAGCCGCAGGCAAAGAATCCCAATGCTTATAAGGTCGTGATGGAAAGTGTGCGGCAAGGCAAGGGCTACATGCGGGGCGATTCACTGGTGCGGGAGCCGCTGGATTTCTCGTATTCGAATTATATCTCGCTGGCGAGTTTACAAAGCATGCTGCGCAGCGTCATCTTTCCCGAGGCTGTGCCGGCGCAACAACGATTTGACTTGACGCCGGAGGATCTGCAGTTTGTGCGGCGCTACCTCTGCATGCTGCCGCGCGAGAGTGAGTATGCCGAATACGCTGATTACGCCGACAATTACGTCAAGACCTTCATCATCGGAGATGACTCCACGGCCGCCATGCCGGAAAACTTGCGCATCTTCAGTAAGTCCGGGCAGGCGTATGGCTATCTCATCGACAATGCCTATATTGTGGACTTTGAAAACAAGGTCGAATTCTTCCTGAGCGCGGTCCTGCAGGTCAACGAGAATCAGATCTACAATGATGATGACTATGAATACGATGAAATCGGCTATCCTTTTTTGGCCAGCCTGGGACGTGTTATCTACGAGTGTGAATTGCAGCGGCCACGTGCGCATGCGCCCGAGCTTTCTGAATTTCAGGGACTGGCTGACAGGTAAAAACAGGGGGCGCAACCCTAAGAATAAATGGAATCATCCCGTAAGTCCTGTAAAAGAAAGTTTTGCCAGGAAATGATGAAATTTGAATTGACACTTATCAAGTCTTGCACTCCGAACATCCATCCAATGGTTTTGAGCCATCAAATGGATAGAAACCGAGAGAACCTGAAATGAAAAGACGCTTTCTATCTTTGTCGTTGTTACTTTTCACCGCATTCGTTTCTTATCAAACTGTCTCCGCTCAGGAGATCGGCGAGATGCTGCGCTTTGACGATGCGCCCAATCTCAATGTCACGGTGACAGAAGACGCCTTGCAGACGGTTCGACCCGACTCTGGGGTAGCGGACACTGTGGTGTTCACCTCTCCCGTCAGTCAGCGTAGTCGCGAGCCGATGAGCCGGATTCTGTTTAACGGGCTGCTCTCAGACACCAGCGTGGTGTTACAAGTCAAGTTCGAGATGGAAAATGACCGTTGGAGCGACTGGCAGGATGTCTACACCAAAATGTTCCGCAACGGGCGTTTCTGGGGACGGCTGGATTTGCAGGACCGAACCACACGCAGAATTCGCTATCGTCTGTTGAGTCGTGGAGCGAAGACCCCGCTGCGGATCGAAATCTACGCTATCGAAGGCATCAATCTCACCTACGAGAAGCAGGGATATCATGGCGTCCCGCCGGCGAGGGAGACGCGTTTTGCCCTGCAGGATACCTTGCCAAAGCCTGACGTGGTTTCCCGCCAGGATTGGGGCGCCAATCCCCCGATCGGACTCTACGTGCCGCATGAGCCGTTTCGGTTTGCGCAGCACCATACTGCCGGGCGCCGGGTTTCGACTCTGGCGGAGGGCATTGCCGAGCAGCAGTTTATCCAGGATTTTCACCAGAATGGCCGCGGCTGGCAGGACATCGGCTACCATTTCACCATCGACGACTCCGGCCGCATCTACGAGGGTGTGCCGCCGGAATTCCGCGGCACCCATGTTGGCGGCAACAACACCGGCAACATCGGCGTGTCGTACATGGGCAACTTCGAAATCGAGGGCGCTTTTCCGACTGAAGCAGCGCTTTCCAGGGTTACGGATTTGTGGAGTTGGCTGTCGCTGGAATACGGCGTCAATCCCGATTCACTCTTCGGCCACCGCGACTATACTGCAACCGCCTGTCCGGGTGAGAATTTCTATCCCGAGTTGCCCAATCTGCGCAACAATATTCGCCGACTGACT
>CAZVSL010000707.1:0-3130 GCA_964629935.1 uncultured Calditrichaceae bacterium
ACTGCCGGCCGGACGCCTCGGACTGCGGGACCGTGGACTTGTACGCGAAGGTTATATCGCAGACCTTGTCGTCTTCGATCCGCAAAACATCATAGATAAAGCGACGTTTACGGAACCGCATCAATATGCAGAGGGCATCGATTTTGTGATGGTGAGCGGCGTGCCGGTTATCGAGCAGGGCGAGCACACGGGCGCATTGCCGGGCCGCGTCCTGAAAGGCAGAAGGCGCGGTGATTATTGATGCGGGTTATCTCAATAGAAACAAAGGAACATTTCAACGGGAAGTTTGCTCTAAAGTTTGGGCTGAGCCCAGGTGAATCGTCTTGCAGAGTTAAGAATTGTGAACAAAGCTAAAAGTCAGCAAATTTAGGACGATGTAGCTACAGAATAGGACTGTAACACCTGCAAACGAAACCTGAGTCACAGTTGAGGAGAAGTACCTATGAGAACCTACCTGGTCACGGGAGGGGCCGGATTCATCGGCAGCAATTTTATCCGTGACGTACTGAACAAGTACAAGGATGTCGTGGTCATCAATCTTGACAAGCTCACCTACGCTGGAAATCTCGAAAACCTGAAAGACGTCGAGCACGACCCTCGCTATAGATTTGTCAAGGGTGATATTTGTGATGCCGCCATCGTGGAACCCCTGATCCAGGAAGCAGATGTTGTGGTCAATTTTGCGGCAGAAAGCCACGTCGACCGTTCCATCGGCAGTCCGGATGATTTCATAAAGACCGATATTTTCGGCGCTTTCGTATTGCTCGAGGCAGCCCGCAAACATCACATCGACCGCTTTGTGCAGATCAGCACTGACGAGGTTTACGGCAGCATTGAGAAAGGCTCTTTCACGGAAGCTGATACGCTTCTGCCTTCCAGCCCCTACTCGGCCTCCAAGACCGGCGCTGACCGCCTGGCGTTTTCCTATTTTGTCACGTATGGCCTGCCGGTGGTCATCACCCGCTGTTCAAACAACTACGGCCCTTATCATTATCCTGAAAAGCTGATCCCACTTTTCATTACAAATGCCATCGAAAACAAGACCCTGCCTATTTATGGCGATGGTCTGAACGTACGCGACTGGATTTTCGTCGAAGACCATTGCGATGCCATCGATTTTGTGTTACAAAATGGTGAATTAGGTGAGGTTTACAACATTGGCGGCGATAATGAAAAAACGAACCTGGAAATCACAGACTACATCCTGAAGAAACTCGAAAAACCGGACACTCTCAAAACGTATGTCACTGATCGGCCAGGTCATGACCGCCGCTATTCTCTGGACTGTAGCAAACTCAGGCAGCTTGGCTGGCAGCCGCAACACACTTTCGAAGATGCCATGGACAAAACCATTTATTGGTATATCGAGAATAAAGCCTGGTGGCAAAAAATCAAAAACGGCGAGTATCTGGAGTACTATAAGCAACAATATGAGCACCGATGAGACGAATCGTGAAAGCAGGCGGATCAGCGGCAGCATCGGAACCTGAGCCCGGAATTGCTGTTTCACAAGTCGCCTCACGTTTATACCTGATAGGGACGTTACCATGAGTACAATCGGACTTGAAGCAAAACTTCGTGACAAGCAGGCAAAGATAGGCGTTATCGGACTCGGCTATGTCGGCCTGCCAATTGCAGTAGAATTTGCCGACCAGGGTTTTTACACTCTGGGCATCGACGTCGACCGCCTTAAGGTGGAGAAGATAAACAGCGGCACGAACTATATCGCGGACGTCAGCGATAGCCGCCTGAAGGCGCTGGTCGAGAGCGGCAAACTGGAAGGCACGACGCGTTATGGCAGAATTGGTGAAATGGACGTTATGTACATCTGTGTGCCCACGCCTTTCACGCCGAACAAAGAGCCGGATATTTCCTATATCGAATCGGCAGCGAAAAACATCGCCGAACACCTGCGCAAAGACCAGCTCGTTATCCTGAAGAGCACGACGTTTCCGGAAACCACGGAAAAGGTGGTGCTGCCCATTCTGGAAACCAGCGGTCTCAAAGTCGGTAAGGACTTTTATCTCGCTTTTTCACCCGAGCGCATCGATCCGGGCAGAAAAGATTTTACCACGTCTAACACGCCCGTTGTCGTGGGCGGAGTCACTGAGAAGTGCACTCGTTTGGCGTGTCTCGCTAACGAACAAATAATCAAACTTATCGTGCCGGTATCCTCGCCGCGTGCAGCCGAGATGACCAAGTTGCTGGAAAATATCTTCCGCAGTGTCAATATCGCGCTGGTGAACGAACTGGCTCAGCTCTGTGACCGCATGGGCAATATCGACGTGTGGGAAGTGGTGGAGGCGGCGGCGACCAAGCCATTCGGGTTCATGCCCTTTTTCCCGGGGCCCGGCATCGGCGGCCATTGCATCCTGGTGGATCCGTATTATCTGTCGTGGAAGGCAAAAGAATACGATTTCCACAGTGATTTCATCGAGCTTGCTGCGCGCACCAATGAGAACATGCCCTTCTACGTCATGGACCTGATCATCCGCTCGCTGGGTACCAGCGGCGCGCCGCTGAAGTCGGCGAATCTGCTCTTCCTTGGTGCTGCCTTCAAAAAAGATGTGGATGACACGCGCAATTCCCCGGCGTTGAAAGTGATGGAACTTTTGCTCAGGCGCGGTGTGAAGAACCTGTCGTACAACGATCCATTCGTACCGGAAGCACGCATAAATGGCGCCACACTGAAATCACAGGAGCTGACCGATGACGTGATCAAAGCAGCCGATTGTGTCATCATCACGACTGCACACAGTGCGTATGACATCGAAAACATCGTCAAGCAAGCCAAACTGGTCGTTGACACCCGCAATGCCACCAAGCATCTGCGCAGCGGACAAAACAAGATAGTGCGCCTGGGGTGTGGCTGGTGATGATTGAAATTTGATCCTATCCTATCAAAGTAAAAGCCCGCGAACAGACCTGATGAGGTCGGTTTGCGGGCTTTTTTGCTTGCAGCAGCGCACGCCTTTGATTCCATTAATTGGCCCACCTTGTTATTGCAAAGTGGCTCTTTCAGCCGCGCCAATTTCTGTTTATCTTCAGGTCAGGCCCGGGGTTCATCCGACTCGCCGGATTAACCCCGGGAGCCGAAAACCCGCACAACCATCAAAACCCTGTAAGGGTT
>CAZVSL010000708.1:0-3127 GCA_964629935.1 uncultured Calditrichaceae bacterium
ATTGTCTCGCCATAGTTGTACCATATTTGGGCTCAGCCCACTGTGGTTCTGTTCAAGTTGCTGCTTAAACAGAATTCTCACCAATTATCAAAGAGAGGGTCGTAATGAAAAATTTCAAAACTATCCTGGGCATGCTCATCTGGGGTGTCCTGAGTGTTTCCTTTGCCTCTGGTCAGGGGCTTGAGATCTCTGGTACGGTGGTGGAGGAAAGCACTGGCGAGCCGTTGCCGGGCGCCAACATCGCAGTTGAGGGTACCAATCTCGGCACGGCTACAGATGCAGATGGCAATTTTAACCTCACCTTGCCCAACAGCAGTGAGGCCACTTTAGAGGTTAGCTTTATCGGGTACGTTACTCAGGAGATTCACGTCACGGAAAGCACAAGCGCTCTCAGGGTTGTGATGGAAGAGGATGTACTCAAAGTATCTGAAGTTGTGGTCACAGGGCTGGCTACTTCGGTAAAGAAGAGAAACCTGGCGCACTCAGTCGGTACGGTCTCGGCCAAAGAGCTCGTGCCGGCGCCAGCGCAAACTCTGGAAAGAGCTTTGAGCGGAAAGATGGCCGGCCTGACCGTCAGTCAAAATACGGGGGCGCCCGGCGGCGGCATCAATGTCAACTTGCGTGGTCTTTCAACCATCCAGGGCGAGACGCAGCCTTTGTACATTGTGGACGGCATCATTGTCAGCAATGAAGATATCCAATCCGGACTCGACATTGTTTCCGAAGCCACCGTGGCTGGCAGCGCCACACCTCAGGGCCAGCCGACCAATCGCATTGCAGATATCAATCCAAATGATATCGAAAATATCGAAGTATTGAAAGGCGCCAGCGCGGCAGCGATTTACGGCTCGAAGGCGACAAACGGTGTGGTGATTATTACAACCAAGACCGGAACTTCGGGCAAGACGCGCGTCGATGTCACCCAGCAGTTTGGCTTTTCCTCGATTCTCAACAAAATTGGCACCCGCCGATTCACAGCAGAAACGGCAGAGCAGCAATTTGGCCCTCAGGGCCTGGAGATATTCCAGGCAAACGGCGGCCGTTTCATCGATCAGGAAGAGGTGCTGTTCGGAAACGAGGGGTTTATCAATGAGACAACCCTGGGAATACGTGGCGGCAATCAGAGAACCCAGTTCTATGTCAGCGGTATGTTTCGCGATGAAGATGGCATTGTGAAAAATACCGGCTACAAGAAGTACTCCGGTAAGCTCAATGTCAATCATGAGCTCAGCAAGCGCATTAGAATATCCGGGTTTACCACGGTTGCGCGGACCGAATCTGACCGTTCGATTACGGGAAATGACAACACGAATACAACCCTGGGATTTTCATTGGGATTTACTCCGAGCTTCCTCGATTTGAGACCGGATGAAAACGGTGTGTATCCCGTGCACCCATTTAACCCCTCAAATCCGGTGCAAACGCGGGACTTGCTCACCAACAATGAAGTCGTATTTCGAACCCTGGCTTCAGTCCGCGCCAGTTGGAATATCATCAAGTCTGAACGTAGCTTGCTGGACTTGATCGTACAGGGCGGCGTGGATTTCTTCTCCATGGAGAACTTCATTCATTCGCCTAACGAACTGCAGTTTGAGGCAAACAGTGATTTGCCTGGTGAAACCGTTACCGGTGAGACTGAGAGTACCTTTTCAAATTTGAACGCCAACCTGAACTATAGTTATACCACGCCCTCCAACATCATCTTTCGGACGACTGCAGGTGTTCAGTTTGAGAACCGCAATATCAACAACGTGGTGGTCAACTCAAACGGTCTGGTTCAAACCCAGTCAAATGTCGATCAGGCAACCCAGGTCGATGTGTTCCAGACACAGCAAGTCGGCAGAGAGCGTGGTTTCTTTGTTCAGGAAGAAGTAGACCTGAATGAGAAGATATATCTTGTGGCTGCATTGCGCGGCGACGCCAGCAGCAGAAATGGTGACACAGACAAGTATTTCATCTTTCCGAAAATAGCCGGCTCCATCCGTCTGTCGCAATACGGGTTTTGGCAGGGAGTAGCAGGTATTGCACCGGAGTTCAAGCTACGCGCTGCTTACGGCGAAACGGGAAATCTGCCGCGGATCAATCGTAAGTTCACAAATCTCATTCCTGAGAACATTAGCGGCAACTCCGGCCTGCGTTCTTCAGACCGGCGCGGCGATGAAGAGATCAAACCTGAGCGGACCAAGGAGGTTGAGCTGGGCGTGGATGCAACTCTCTTCAACGGAAATGCTACCCTGGAGCTTTCGCATTACCGCCAGAACATCGAAGATCTCATTCTCGAGGCTGACACTCCGGGTTCAAGCGGATTTGCCATTTTTGAGACAAATGCAGGTGAGATGCGTACCACGGGTTGGGAGGTATCCCTTGGTCTGACTCCGATTCGCAAACGTAATCTCAACTGGACTTCTCGCATCAATTTCTTCACGACTGAATCCGAAGTTACCGAGCTTAACGTGGACCCCTTTAACCTTGGTGGTTTCGCCACCTTTTTGGGAACCATGAGAATTCAAGAAGGATTCTCGCCTACAACCATAGTCGGCTCTGAGTCCTTTGATGATGATGGCAATGTTGTCCTGACGCTCGGCAATCAAACCCCGGATTTCAATGTCGGCTTCAACAACATTGTCAACCTCGGAAACTTCGAGTTCAGTTTCCTGTGGGATTGGCAGCAGGGCGGCGATGTCATCAATCTCGGCAAACTGATCATGGACTTAGGAGGCACGTCACCTGACTTCGACGAAAATGGCATCGAACGCCTGAATCAGCTTGGCACTGTCACGGCAAACTATGTCGAAGATGGGACCTACCTCAAGCTGCGTGAACTGACCTTGAACTACTCATTCCCCAGTGCGCTGGTCAGATCATGGTTCGGAGGAGAAATTTCTTATTTACGCGTTGGCCTGGCCGGTCGTAATCTTCTGATGTTTACCGGTTATGATGGCTTTGACCCCGAGGTCAGCCAGTTCGGCAATGTTGCGGTTGGCCGGGGCGTCGATACCTTGCCATTCCCTTCCTCCAGGTCGTTTTATTTCAACATCGCATTTGGTCTTTAATAAGATGTTGCAAACTTGAACTTACGAAATGAGGATTTGAGATGATGACTTCCAAAATTATCCGCAATGTTCAT
>CAZVSL010000709.1:0-3111 GCA_964629935.1 uncultured Calditrichaceae bacterium
TTCCTTGCCATCGATCCGCCCTTGCATGCGTGCGCTGCTCGGGAAGTAGAAGCCATCATAGCTGCTGTATTTTTGATAGGTTTTTTCTGAAAAGAAGAACCGCGGCTTTTCGATGAAGGGGCCGCCAAATTCCGGGCAGTAGGTATCGCAGTCGCCGCATTCATTGCAGAAATCTGCAAGGTTGGCGATCTGGTTTTTCTTTTTTAGCATGAGGCGGTCGCCGTTGCGAGCGATGAATTTGCCGTCCACCACGTCATAATGTTGCATGGGCATGTCCACCGTGCCGGTGGCGATTGAAAAATTGGAAGCGTTGGGACATACGGGTAGGCATTTGTTGCAGGTGATGCAATCGAAAAGCTCCAGGTGGCTGTCTATTTTTGGCGGCGTCTTGTGATTGCTGTTGTAATGGTAAATCGGATTTTCCGGCAGATATGGTACGATGCGTTCAGCGTTCTCAACGCCAGCCTGCTCCAGGGAAGTCGCCTTTGTGTGCGACCGGATGAAATCCGGAACAGTACTGCATCCGGCGTCCTGCAGGGCTCTTTGCAGACGGCGAAGATAATCGAACAGACGGGTGTATCCGCCTTCTTTGAGCAAGTCGGTGCAGGTGGTCACCGGCTTCATGTTGCACATCACCGCATCGACAAAATTGTGTTTGGTGATGCCGGCTGAAAAAGACACGTGAAAACCGGCGCCCATTTCCTTGCGGAATTCATGCATGGCCGTCATGGCCAGGACATGCAACGGCGCACCGGAGAGATACATGACCTCATCGCTGAAAACATCCTGATTGTTTTTAACCACCAGTGTATTGGTGAATTTTGCGCCGACGTTGACGTTGTGCGAAGCCGCAAAGTTCTGCAAGCGTTTCATCACGGCGACTGCTTCGTCAAATGAGATGTCGTGTTCAAAAGCGGCAGGATCCAATTCGATGTGTCCGAAGCCGAGATTTTCATACAGCAGGCTTTTGACGCGCTCATAGCCGAGAATCGTGGGATTCATCTTGACGATGACGTGGAAGGCGTGCTTCTGAATGAGATGTTTGACGATGGCTTCGATTTCATGCGCCGGGCAGCCGTGAAAGGTCGACAGCGTGACGGAATCTGAGATGTTCGGATCGATACGTGTTTTCTTGAGATGGGCATATCTGGCTGGCAATTCGTCGAGCTTTTCTGCGATGGCTGCTTCCGCATGCTTGAATTCCTCCAGCCAAGTGTGCATTTGCGGCGACTGGATGCCTTTCAAATCATAGCCGACAGAGATATCGAAGACCGTGTCATAAAATCCGTGGCCTTTAGGCACGCTCAGGATTTCCAGCTCTTCCATGAATTTAAGCAGCATCCAGGCATTGACGTACTCATGAAACGACTCCTGCAGCCGCAGCTCCTGTGACCATTCCACGTTAAAACCGATATTGCGCACATCGATACAGGGCCGCGGAATGTCGAGCTGGTCGAGAATCTGAAGGGTCTTGAGCTCCATGATACGACCGCCGCCTAAGAATGACAACACGATATTCTGCGCCATCTGTGTGTGTGGTCCGGAGGCGGGTCCCAGCACAGTTTCAGCACGCCGTCCATGGAAATCGACGCCAAGGTCCATACCCGGAAACCCGAGATATGTCTTGCGCTGCGGATGCCCGTAGATGGATTTTCGGGCTTTGAATTCGGTTAGAATACTGTCTAAGTGTGTGGCGAGATTGACGCCGTATAGTTCAGCCATTATGATTCCGAAATCTAATTGGGTTCATCGTCGTTAGAGGTAATTGGAAGTTGACGCACATGAATTCGCATCTCCGAAACTGCATCAAATCCTTTGTTCAGGAGATAACCTATGCTCGCGGGGGATTTGTAGCCCGCGTGCCTCGCCCACCAGGTAATCCCCCGCGCACCAAGAATGTAGTTCCGCGCGCTGCTATAGAGCCAACACTCTGGTTTCTCTACGAAACCCTTGTGGAGCGGATTATCATGCATGTACTCGAGTTTTTGATAACACACCTTGTTATCGACAATCTTGTAGCGAGCCATTTCGTAATGTCACCTATTTCATGTCAAACAGGCCCTCGATTGGGGATACAATCCCCTCATTATTGATGTGTGGGGGATTACCTGGCGAGCCGAGCACGCGGGCCACAAATCCCCCCACAAGCTGTTGGTTAGGCTTATGAGCTCCGTTTTCCGATCACCGCTTACATATCAGCAAATCGCCGCCAAACCCCCTCTGCGCACTCACGCGAATGCGCCGCGATGGTTTCCTCATCCAGACCGGCGATTTCTTTGTTTTGCATGATCACGCGTCCGTTGATAATGGTAGTATCTACCGGTGCATCCATGATGCCGAACAGCAGATGCCCCCAGAAATTATCAGGCGTCATAGGTGAAACAGGGTAGTAATCCACCAGTATCATATCGGCGAGATAGCCTTCTTCAATTCTGCCAACCTTCTGGTCTGTCACACGGCGGTAGATTTCGGCGTTGTTGTTAAGCACGATCTGCTGCACTTGATGCCATCCGGTGTTGGGATTTTTTAGATGATGCTTGTGCAGCAGGTTTGCGGCGCGGATATCATTACGCAGATCAGCCGACATGCCGTCTGTGCCGAGACCCACAAGCACGCGGTTGCGCATTATGTTCAGAATGTCAGCTCGGCCCACCGCATTATTCATATTAGATTGGGGATTATGTACCAGAATTGTGCCGGTGGCAGCAAGCATTGCCATTTCCTGCTCATTCAGGTGCACACCGTGGGCTGCGATTGATTTCTCCTTCAGGATGCCGTGCTCTTCCAGGCGTTGGCCTACACTGCAATCGTATTTGTTTTTTGTGATGGAACGGTCGATTTCATCTTCAAGAAGATGAATATGACAGCCACGATCTGTTGACCAGCTTAATTCCGATGCCCGGTTGAGCGAGCCATCATCCACCGTGAAAGATGCGTGCAAGCCGACCATGGCATCGAAGAGATATCTTGGATTCTTCCGTTTCTCAATACGGCATTTCTGAATATAGCGGGCGTTTTCCTCCAGGCTTTGCTGGCAAACCTCCCGTCCATTGCGGTCGGACATTTCATAGCAAAGGGTGGCGCGCAATCCCAACAGCACCAAAGCTTCTT
>CAZVSL010000710.1:0-3107 GCA_964629935.1 uncultured Calditrichaceae bacterium
CAGACAGTGTCGTGGTGTCGGTCTCTTCCTTCCAGCCAGAACAGCCCGAGAGGTTTCACCTGCACCAGAATTATCCCAATCCATTCAATCCCGAAACCAGCATTCGGTACGAGCTGCCGCGATCGACCGACGTCAGCATCAAGATATACAATATGATGGGGCAGGAGGTCAGGACGCTCGTGGATGAATCACAGCCGGCCGGCATGCATGAAATCAGTTGGAACGGACAGGATGACTTTGGCCGGGAAACAGCGAGCGGCGTTTACCTGCTTCGTATCAAGGCCGCGGAGTTCGTCGAATCCATGAAGCTGTTGAAGTTGAAGTAAGCTGTGGGTGGTAAGTGAAGGTGGAAGATGGAAGGTGGAAGATGGAAGGTGGAAGGTGGAAGATGGAAGGTGGAAGATGGAAGATGGAAGATGGAAGATGGAAGATGGAAGGTGGAAGATGGAAGGTGGAAGATGGAAGATGGAAGATGGAAGGTGGAAGATGGAAGATGGAGGATGGGGGATGACGCAGTCACGTTAGCACTTTAGCACGTGGAGACCATAACACATTGTCGAAGAGGAAGGGTAAGATATTGAAAAAGGTCAATGTTGCATTTGGCATTCATAACCATCAACCGGTGGGGAATTTTGATTTTGTTTTCGAAGACGCTTATGACAAGGCATATTTGCCATTTTTCGAAGTGCTGGAGCGCCATCCGAAGATCAGGTTGGCGCAACATTATACCGGAATTCTGTTCGAATGGCTGGAAGCAAATAAGCCCGATTTCCTGAACAGATTGCAGCGGCTGGTGGCGCGCGGACAGGTAGAGATGATGACCGGCGGGTTTTATGAACCCATAACCTCCGTCATACCGGACCGCGACAAAGTGGGCCAAATACGCAAGCAAACCGCCTTTGTCAAGCAGCATTTTGGTCAGGAGCCGGAAGGCATGTGGGTGGCCGAGCGTATCTGGGAGCCACAGTTGCCGCGCGCTTTCAGTGAAGCCGGCGTGAAATACGTTGTCCTGGATGATTCCCATTTCAAGAATTCCGGACTGCGGGGCGAGGATCTGTACGGCTATTATGTCACGGAAGAGGCTGGCCACGCCATCTTTCTGTTCCCCATCTGCGAAAAGCTGCGCTACACCATTCCGTTTGCGCCGCCACAAGATACCATCGATTTTCTGAAAGATGTCGCCACGCAAGACGGCGACCGCCTGGTAGTTTTTGCCGACGATGGCGAAAAGTTCGGCATCTGGCCCAAAACCCATGAGCATTGTTACCAGGACGGATGGCTTGAGGCGTTCTTTCAGGCGATTGAAGCCAATCTCGACTGGATCAATCTTTTGCATCCGGGTGAAGTCCTGCAAGCGATTCCGCCCACTGGCAGGGTTTATCTGCCAACCTCGTCTTACCGCGAGATGATGGAGTGGGCCATGCCGACCGCCGCCATTCATGAGTATGAAGCATTGGAACAGGCGCTGAAACAGCACGAGCTGCATGAACAGTACAAGGCGTTTATCCGCGGTGGTTTCTGGCGCAATTTCATGGCCAAGTATCCCGAATCAAATAACATGCACAAAAAGATGCTGCATGTGAGCCGGCGTGTAGCGCGTTTGTCACAGTCTCATGCTGACCATGAGACCTTCATCAAAGCCCAGGACCATTTGTGGGCTGGACAGTGCAATTGCCCGTACTGGCACGGTGTGTTCGGCGGCCTCTATCTCAACCATCTGCGCTACGCCAACTACCACGAGCTGATTCAGGCCGAAGCGTTGCTGGACCAGCTTGAGCACGACGAAGGCAAATGGCTGGAACACACTGTCACAGATTTTGATTGCGACGGCCATGACGAGATACTCATTTCGAATCCCAGACTCAATCTCTACGCCGCGCCAAATCAGGGCGGCGGAATTTTCGAGCTTGACTTCAAACCGGCGGCGATTAATCTGCTCGATACCCTGACGCGGCGCGAGGAAGCATACCACAAAAAGCTCATTGAAGCCACAGACCCGGCGCGCAAGAAAGCTGACCATAATGATGAAGAAGGCGTGGCAAGCATTCACGACATCGTCATCATGAAAGAAGAAGGCCTGGAGAAGAAGCTGTTTTATGACGCCTATCGCCGCATCGGCTGCCTGGACCACTTTCTAACCGAAAGCACGACACTGGCCGACTTCGAGCGCTGCCAGTATGAAGAAGCCGGCGATTTTTTGCAAGCGAGCTACGAGCATGCCATCGAGACCGCCGACGGGCTGTTGCTGCATCTCTGGCGTGACGGCAACGTCGGGCATGCTGACACGCGCATTCCGGTGCATCTCTCCAAGAAAATCCGGCTGGATGATCACAGCTCCCGCATTCAGATACAGTATGCGATCAAGAACCTGGACACGTCGCCGCGCCGGCTGCGCTTCGGCTCGGAATGGGACTTCGCGCTGCTGGCCGGTGACGCCCCGGACCGCTATTTCGACTTTTTCGGCCACAAGCTCAAGGACAAACGTCTCTGCAGCAGCGGCGAGGTCCGCGCAGACGAAGCCAAACTGGTGGACGAGTGGCTGAAACTGGAAGTCAGCCTGAAAGTCGACAAAAGGTGCCTGTTCTGGCGCTTCCCGATCGAGACCATTTCCCAGTCTGAGGGCGGCTTTGAGCGGGTCTATCAAAGCTCGGTGATCATGCCGCTGTGGGACCTGCTCCTGAAGCCGGAGGAGACCTGGGAAGCGGAGATCGAGATTGTGGTGGCGCAGCGGTGAGGGCTGCTACTGAATATCTGGTGTTTGAATAAACAGTGCATTCATTTTGATACAATTCCTTCATGTCACTCAGAAGGAGTCTTGTCGGCGTGTTAGTCTATCTGTTTTAGGGGGTGTGAAAAAACAAGTTGGTAAACTTACAGAAAACTTTAGTTGTTTTTCTTAAGGTTAGCACTATGTGAAATTCAAAGTTATTTATTCACACCCCCTTAGGGAAATGACCCACGCTCGACGGGGACTCTCCATCCCCAACAAGACCAGCTATGCAATCAGCACGATCCGCATTTTCCCGCAACTATTTGCTTGCTTTTTACCGGACAGATAGGTAGCTTTTCCCATTCCCCATAGCTTCAAAGGGGTGTGAAAGAATAAA
>CAZVSL010000711.1:0-3100 GCA_964629935.1 uncultured Calditrichaceae bacterium
GGCGGCAGCGGCAACACGGCGCCGGTGGCGCAGGATGATTCGACCACGACGACGGAAGATACGGCCGTCGACATCGACGTGACAGCCAACGACTCGGACGCCGACGGCTCTATCGACGTCACAACCGTGAGCATTGTGGTGCAGCCTGCCAACGGAGGTACGAGTGTCAACGCTATCACCGGGGTCGTGACTTACACGCCCGACGCCGGCTTTTCCGGCACGGATTCTTTTTCCTATACCGTGGACGACAATGAAGGCGCTACCTCCAATATTGCCCAGGTTACGGTGACGGTGAACGCCAGCGGCGGTGGTAGCACCCTGACCTTCAACCCCACCGACGATGCCCAGGTCAAAATCACGGCGCCCACGAATAATTATGGCGACAAGACCTCGTTCAAAGCGGATGCTGGAAACTTCCAGAGCCATCTGAAGTTTGATGTCACCGGCATATCGGGCACGGTGCAGAACGCTAAAGTCAGGCTGTATGTCATCAACGATAGCGATGACGGCGGCTCGATTTACCTGACTTCCAATGATTTCGATGGCACCAGTTCACCGTGGACAGAGGCTTTGCTTACCTATGATAACGCGCCTGCCATTAGTGGTACAGCGTTGAGCAACTTGGGTACGGCTGGCCTCAATACCTGGGTAGAATTCGATGTCACCTCGGCGATCACAACTGATGGAATATACAGCTTTGGCATCGAGAACAATTCCGGCAATTTGGTCGAGTATGCCTCGACGGAGGACGGCAACAATGTGCCGGAGCTGGTGGTCGAGCTCAGCCCGGGTACACCGATGAGCTCCTCCTTCAATCCAACCGACGATGCTCAGGTCAAGATCACAGCGCCCGGCAACAATTATGGTGACAAGACTTCCTTCAAAGCGGATGACGGCAACTTTCAGAGCCATCTGAAGTTCGATGTCACCGGCATATCTGGCACGGTGCAGAGCGCCAAAGTCCGGCTGTATGTCATCAACGACAGTGATGATGGTGGCTCGATCTACCTGACCTCCAACGATCATGCCGGTACCAGCACGCCCTGGACTGAAGAGCTGCTCAACTATGACAACGCTCCTGCCCTTAGTGGTGCAGCGCTGAGCACATTGGGTACAGTAGCGCTGAACACCTGGGTAGAATTCGACGTTACTTCAGCAGTTACAGGCGACGGCACCTACAGCTTTGGCATCGAGAACAATTCCGGCAACCTGGTCGAGTATGTCTCGAAAGAAGACGGCAATAATGCACCGGAGTTGGTGGTCGAGTACACCTCATCGTCGACGCCACTGTTGACTGAGGTAGAAAATGAGCCTGTTCGTACCAGTCCGGAAAGTGTGGTTCTGCTAAGCAACTACCCCAACCCTTTCAACCCTTCGACGACCATTCAATATGGCATTCCGCAGTCTGCCGGAACTCGAGTTCCTGTGGTGTTGCAGGTGTTCAATATCAGCGGCCAGATGCTCAGAACCCTGGTGCAGGAAACGAAGTCGCCGGGGATTTACACAGTCGTCTGGGACGGCCGCGACCGGTTCGGAGCGCAAGTGGGTAGCGGGGTTCATGTGGTTCGTGTTCGGGCCGGAGGGATGGCTGCTGCGCGTAAGATACTGTTGGTGAAGTAAGTTATGTTCTACTATCCATGTACTCATTCAATAATCTGGAGGGCATCAATCCACTGAAAGTGAGCCTTATTCAATGTAGCGAGTGGGAGATCATAGTGCACTGCCGTGGCTCCAATCAACAAATCCGGAATATCCAACTTTTTACTTGCTGCCTTCAATTCCCTAAATATCTTGATGGCCACATTATTGACATCGGAATCAAATGGTAAGGTAGTGACGTGTTCAAAAAAGTCGTTCCAAAATTGATCTTGCGCAGTATTGCTGCCAACATAGATTTCATATTCAGTTATCGAAGATACGGCAAAGGAGGAGTATTCTTCGGACAGTCTGTAAAATCGGGAACGGGACTTGTCTTTTTTGCGGTAATAGTCGATCAGTATGGAAGTATCAAGACATACTATTTCTGCCGCCATTGACTCATACTCTCTCTATTCTTGACAAAAGTATCGTATTGTTCCTCGCTCATAACGGGTCCCTTGAGCAAGAGTTTTTGAAACTCCGAACTGGATTTCTTTTTAGTTGACTTCTTATCCAATTCAGCTTTCAGTTTTGCAATCTGTTTATCAGGCAATTGTTTTATCAAACTCAACAGTTGATTGAAGTCTATGTTTAGCCTTAATTCCATTTCTGTTCATCCTTTCTTCCTCTTCTATATGCACGTCAAGACGACAGGTTTGCAGTCAGCATACTACCGTATCCTTATCACAACTTGTATAAAACTAAAACCGTAAGTTGACAAAATCAAGTCTCATCTCAGTATTGTCCGTAGGTTTTTGGCAACAAATTCCGTTAATTGTGCTGCTTTAAATTCCGAGTCCAGGACTGGGTCTCTACCACATCGTTTTTGATGATGGCTCACATGGTGATGTTGACTTTTCGGACTATCTTAGCAATGGGCCGGTATTTGAACCGCTGAGAGATATCGAGTTTTTCAAGAACCATTTGCTGGCCTAACGGCGTGGACATTGCGCCAGAAACATTGTATGCGAAAATCTGTCGCTCAGAAAGCATCGACTTTTAGTTGGCTATTAGATAGAGGACGCAATTGAAAGCCGTGATGGCTTAGGGTATCTTTCCCACAATTCCTGAATGCATGGTTTTGATGAGCAACTACCCCAAGCCCTTTCAACCCTTCGACGACCATTCAATACGGCATCCCGCAGGCTGCGGGAGCACAGGTTCCTGTGGTGTTGCAGGTGTTCAATATCAGCGGCCAGATGCTCAGGACGCTGGTGCAGGAAACGAAGTCGCCGGGGGTTTATACCGTTGTCTGGGACGGCCGCGACCGGTTTGGGGCGCAAGTGGGTAGTGGGGTTTATGTGGCTCGTGTACTGGCCGGGGATAGGGTTGCGGCGCATAAGATCATGTTGGTCAAGTGAGTTTTTCCTATCCATCCGATGGCTCCCAGCCATCGGATGGATACTGCTCGTTGCGCGCACCGGGCTACCTCAGCCTCATGCGTGACCACAATGATCGTATG